>NYZG01000031.1 GCA_002687025.1 Candidatus Poribacteria bacterium | reverse complement strand
CGGCGGGCGCGGCCAGAGCGGCGTCGTCCGCAGGTGGCAGGCCCGCCTCCTCGGCAGCCAGGGGGCGATGGGCCTCGACGGTCAGACGGCGATGCTCCGTGAGCCCCGTGCCCGCTGGGATGAGCCGCCCCATGATGACGTTCTCCTTGAGCCCGCGCAGTGTGTCGCGCTTGCCCATGGCCGCCGCCTTCGTGAGGACGTTCGTCGTCTGCTGGAACGACGCTGCCGAGATGAACGACTCGGTGCTGAGCGCGGCCTTGGTGATGCCCTGAAGCAGCGGGGCGGCCTCGGCCGAACTCCCATCGCTCTCGAACACCAGGTGTATCGTCTCGACGCCTGCGGTTCGCAACTGGTCGAGCAGTTCCCCGGACAGCACGCCGCCTTCCTCGGCCACGACCTCGCCGTCGATCTCGATGTTCTCGCCCAGCTCTCCGCCGACGTACTCGTCCGCGGTCTCCAGCGCGACCTCCGCAACGTGCGCCAATGGGTGGGCGGCCAGGCGACTGTTCTCGCGACGGAACGCCGTCAGCGGGATCTCATCGCCCTCGAGGAAGTCCGTGTCCCCAGCGTCCGTGACGCGCACCTTCTTCATCATCTGGCGGATGATGACTTCGCAGTGCTTGTCGTTGATCCGCTCACCTTGGCGACGGTAGACCGCCTTGATCTCCTTGACGATGTACCGCTGGACCTCATCCTTGCCCTTCACGTCCAGGATGTCGTGTGGGTTCAGCGAGCCGTCCGTCAACGGGTCGCCGGCTTCGAGGTAATCGCCTTCCTGCACGACGATGAACTTCCCGAGCGGGATCTTGTACTCCCGGTAGTTGTCAGGCGCGTCTTGCGGCGTCACCCGGACAACCTGCATCCCGCGACTCATCCCCTGGAAGGAGATCGCCCCGGTAATCTCGGAAATCGTCGCCGAGTCCTTCGGCTTGCGAGCCTCAAACAGCTCCGTCACGCGCGGCAGACCGGTCACGATGTCCGATGTCTTCGCCGCCTGTCGAGGCATGCGCGCCAGCGTGTCGCCCGGCAACACTTCAATGCCACCGTTCACGGACAGCCGGGCGCCGGCGGGAAGGACGTACGACTCGATGACTTCACCGTCCTCGGCGGTAAGGATCTCGGCGCGCGGCATGTTCTCACGGTAGTCCGTGATAACGCGCTCGCGCTGACCCGTCGTCTCGTCGACCAACTCCTCGAGCGTCACGCCCGGGATGACGTCCTCGAACCGCACCACGCCCTTGACCTTGGTAAGGATCGGCACGTGGTCGGCCGACCACGTGAACAGCTCGTCGTCACGGACCACCGTCTGACCCTCGCTGACGAGGACGCGCGCGCCGGCGGGCACACGGCGTCGTTCGCGTTCGCGACCGTCCGGGCCCTCGATGGAGAGCGTCCCGTTGCGCAATGCAAGGACGTCCCCGTTCGGTCGGCCGGTCGTCTCCAGGTTGTGGTAGACGACGGTGCCTTCCCGCGCGCGGGCGTGGACCCGAGCTTCCTCTCCCGTCGCGGCCGAGGCGGCCCCGCCGGTGTGGAACGTACGCATCGTGAGCTGCGTGCCCGGTTCGCCGATCGATTGCGCCGCGATGATCCCGATAGCCTCACCGACATCCACGAGCCGGTGGTTCGTCAGGTCCATGCCGTAGCACATCTGGCACACGCCCCAGATCGTCTCGCACGTCAGCGGCGACCGGACGGTCACCTCGACGAGCTCGACATCGTCCAGTTGGCGCGCCGTCTCGACGCCGATGACTTCGTTTGCCGCCACCAGTTCCTCACCGGTGGTAGGATCGACAATCGCCTGCGCCGTAACGCGACCGATAAGAAGCGACGAGAGCGTGGCGCCCTCTTCGTCGGCTTCCATTTCCGTTTTCGTCACGCCGTCGAGCGTGCCGCAGTCGTCCGTTGTGACGATCACATCCTGCGAGACATCGACGAGCTTCCTTGTGAGGTACCCCGAACTCGCCGTCTTGATCGCCGTATCCGCGAGGCCTTTGCGGGCGCCGTGCGTGGAGATGAAGTACTCCAACACGCTGAGCCCCTCGCGGAGCGATGTGAAGATCGGCCGCTCGATGATGCTGCCGTCCGGCTTCGCCATCAGACCGCGCATCCCGGCGATCTGGCGCATCTGGTCGTAACGCGCGCGAGCGCCGGAGTCCGCCATGATGTGGACCGGGTTGAAGCCCTCGGCGTACTGCTCCTCGACATCGCCGTTGGCGCCCGTCGACACGTCCGGCAGAGCGGCCGCGGCGTCCTGAACTGCCTCCGACCCAGCCGTCAGCGCGTCCGGCGCCTGCTCGGCCGTGGACCTCCCCAGCGTATCGAAGAGGCTCTGCTGCACGTCCTCGGTCAAGCGCGCCCACACCGCGACGATGCGGTTGTACCGCTCGCCATCGCTGATCCTACCGGCAAGATACTGCTCGCGGATCGTTTCGACTTCCGCCTCTGCCTCGCTACGGAGCCTTGCGCGATCGGCCGGCACGGCGAAGTCCGTGATCGCCAGTGACAGCCCGGAGATCGTCGCGTACCGGAAGCCAATGCCCTGCAGCTCGTTCAGCAATTCCACGGCGCGACGGTTACCGAGAGTGCGGAAGCAGTCCGCGACAAGATCCTCCAAACCGCGAGTCTTGAGCTCCCGGTTCACGTACGGCAGTCGCACCACGTTCCCGCTCGTGTCTTCGCAATCGAACAGGAGCTCCGGCGGAAGCGTTGCGTTGAACAGCACCCGACCCGGCGTGGACCGCAGAATCCCCGAAACGCCGTCGTGCGAGACGCGCACGTCGACGATCTCGTGCACCTGCACGTGACCGGCCTCGTACGCGTACGCGACATCGTCCGGCGATGCGAAGCACAGCGGCGTCTCGCGGCCGCCATCCTCGCCCTCGCGCAGCAGGTGGCCGCCCAGGCCCGTGGTCTGCGAGATGGCGGCGTCAACTTCCTTCGTGAGGTAGTTGCAGCCCAACACCATGTCCAGGTCTGGCACGGCAATCGGGTTCCCGTGCGCCGGCTTCAGGATGTTGCGGATCGACGCCATGAGGAACTGAGCCTCAACCTGCGCCTCCGGCGACAGCGGCACGTGCACAGCCATCTGATCCCCGTCGAAGTCCGCGTTGAACGCGGAACATACGAGCGGGTGAATGCGGATCGCCTCGCCTTCGACGAGGTGCGGCTGGAAAGCCTGAATGCCAAGACGGTGCAGCGTCGGCGCGCGGTTCAGCAGGACCGGGTGCTCCTGGATGACCTCCTCCAGCACCTCCCACACCTGCTCGTCCAGGCGCTCCGTCATCCGCTTGGCGGATTTGATCGTCGTCGCGTAGTTGCGTTCCTGCAGCTTGCGGATGATGAACGGCTTGAACAGCTCCAGCGCCATCTTCTTAGGCAGGCCGCACTGATGCAGCTTCAGCTCGGGACCGACAACGATCACGGAGCGACCCGAGTAGTCCACGCGCTTGCCCAGGAGATTCTGACGGAAGCGTCCCGGCTTCCCCTTCAGCATGTCGCTGAGCGACTTCAGCGGCCGGTTCCCTGGGCCTTTCACCACGCGGCCGTGCTTGCCGTTCTCGATGAGCGCGTCGACGGCTTCCTGCAACATCCGCTTCTCGTTGCGGATGATGACCTCGGGAGCCTTCAGCTCGACCAGCCGCTTCAGCCGGTTGTTCCGGTTGATGACGCGGCGGTACAGGTCGTTCAGGTCAGATGTCGCGAATCGCCCACCGTCCAACGCCACGAGCGGACGCAGTTCCGGCGGCATCACTGGGATGACGTCCAGCACCATCCACGACGGTTGGTTCTCCGTCTTCTGCAACCCACGCACCAACCCGAGGCGCTTGCGAATCTTCTTCGCCTTCTGCTTCGAGTTCGTCGCGGCCAGTTCCGCCTCCATCAGGGCGGCTTCCTGCGCCAGGTCGATGCTGTCGAGGATCTCCTTCACCGCGGCCGCGCCCGTTTCCGCGCGGAAGTGGTAGCCGCGGTCCAGCAACTCCTGGTACTGCTCCTCGGTCAGGCGATCCTTGAACTCCAGAGGGCTGTCGCCGGAGTCCAGTACGAGGTACGCCTCGTAGTACAGAACCCGCTCGAGCTCCTTCAGCGAGAGATCGAGAAGAAGACCCAGGTGGCTCGGAACGCTCTTGAAGAACCAGATGTGGGACACCGGCGTTGCGAGTTGCACGTACCCCATGCGCTCGCGACGCACCTTCGACAGGGTCACCTCGACCCCGCAGCGCTCGCACACAACGCCTTTGTACTTGATGCGCTTGTACTTGCCGCACGAGCATTCCCAGTCCTTCGTGGGCCCGAAGATGGCCTCACAGAACAGGCCGTCCCGCTCCGGCCGGAACGTGCGGTAGTTGATCGTCTCGGGCTTCTTTACCTCGCCCGTGGTGAACGAGTTCGGATTGGGGTTTTTCGCCCAGTCCTTGATCTTCTCGGGCGACGCCAGCCGAATCGAGATGGCGTCGAAGTGCCGAATGCTGTGCGTGGGTAGATAGCGAGCCAAGGGCTACACCCTCCATAGGCCTTTGGAGACAGAACGTGCGTCGATGCGGTCGATAACCGGTTGTCCGCCGTGCGTCAGTCGGAGAAGATGCGCGACTGGTCCGATTCCGGTCCTGGCGGCGGAGCGTAGTACGGCTCCTCGCCGTCCGGTGCGTCGGGTTCCTCGAGCGTGACGTCGAGACACAGGCTCTGCAGCTCTTTGACGAGGACGTTGAACGATTCCGGCGTGCCGGGCTCGGGCGTATTCTCGCCCTTGACGATC
This sequence comes from Candidatus Poribacteria bacterium, assembly GCA_002687025.1. GTDB lineage: Bacteria > Poribacteria > WGA-4E. Next base: position 23,813 of record NYZG01000031.1, on the reverse strand, counting down.
GACTCGTACACCCGGGTGCGTCCGGTCACGTCGTCGGACTTGATGGTGAGGATCTCCTGCAACAGGTGCGCCGCGCCGTATGCCTCGAGCGCCCACACTTCCATCTCCCCGAAACGCTGACCGCCTAACTGGGCCTTGCCGCCCAGAGGCTGCTGCGTCACGAGAGAGTACGGCCCGATCGACCGCGCGTGGATCTTGTCTGCCACCAGGTGGTTCAGCTTGAGCATGTAGTGTACGCCCACGGTGACCCGTTGGTGGAACGGCTCGCCGCTGCGACCGTCGTAGAGCTTGATCTTCCCACTGGCCGGGAGGCCGGCAGCTTCCAGCTCGTCGTGGATCTCCTGCTCCGTGGCGCCGTCGAACACCGGCGTCGCCACCTTGACGTCCTGCTGAAGCGCCGCCCAGCCGAGGTGCGTTTCCAGGATCTGACCCACGTTCATGCGCCCGGGAACTCCGAGCGGGTTCAGCACCATGTCCACCGCAGTGCCGTCTTCCAGGTACGGCATGTCCTCGATCGGCAGGATCTTCGCGATCACGCCCTTGTTGCCGTGACGGCCCGAGAGCTTGTCGCCCACGGATATCTTCCGCTTCGTCGCGATGTACACCTTCACCAGCTTCAGAACGCCGGGCTTGAGCTCGTCGCCCTTGCGGATCTTCTCGACCCGCTCGTCCTTCTCGTCGGCGACGGAGCGAATCCGCGCCTGCGCCAACTGACGCATCTGGCGTATGCGGTCCATCGTCGCGGCGTCCGTGACGATCCCCTCGTTGATGTCCGCGGCCGTGTCGGCGATCTCCTCGGTGATGACATCGCCGCGATCGGCGACATCGCCATCCTCGCCGCGTAGCGGAGCGGCGAGCTCCTTGCCGACCACCAGACGCTTCGTCTGCTCGCGAAGGCCCTGGTTTATCAGGGATTCGCGCTCCTGGCGCATCACCTCGGCCACCTTGACCTGCGCGTCCTCGCGCAACTCGCTCTGATGGTCGCGGTCGCGTTCCTTGCGGGCGAACACGCGCGTGTCGATCACGACGCCCGACGTCCCGGGACGCGCTTCCAGAGAGGCGTCCTTGAAGTCGCCGGCCTTGTCGCCAAAGATCGCGCGAAGGAGCTTCTCCTCGGGCCCCAGTTCGCTCTCGCCCTTGGGTGTCACCTTGCCGACCAGGATGTCCCACGGGTCGATGCACGAACCGATCTGGACGACGCCTTCGTCGTCGAGATTCAGCAGCGCCTCTTCGCTCTTGTTGGGGATGTCCTGGGTGATCTCTTCCTTGCCCAGCTTCGTGTCGCGAGCCTCCAGGCTGAATTCCTGGATGTGGATCGACGTCAGGACGTCATCGCGCACCAGCCGCTCGCTGATGAGGATCGCGTCCTCGAAGTTGTACCCTTCCCAGGGCATGAACGCGACGACCACGTTGGCGCCGACCGCCAACTCGCCGTTCTCGGTGGCGCTGCCGTCCGCGATGACCTCGCCAGCCTTCAGCGGCTGACCCACGCGCACCACGGGCTTCTGGTCGATCACGGTGTTGCTGTTCGACCGCTTGTACTTGATGAGTCGGTAGACGTCGTACCCCATGTCGCTGAACGAGTGCTCGCCTTCGTGCGACAGGTCGGCGTCTTGCGTCCGCACGATCACCTCGTCCGCGGACACGCTCTCGACGATGCCGTCGCGCTTCGCGATGACCACCGCGCCGGAGTCCAATGCCGCCTTGTATTCCGACCCCGTGCCGACGATCGGGGCCTTCGGAGCCAACAGGGGCACGGCCTGTCCCTGGTAGTTCGCGCCCATGAGCGCGCGCACCGCGTCGTCATGCTCCAGGAACGGGATGAGCGCGGCCGAAATGCCCACCACCTGCTTCGGGGACACATCCGTGTACGCGACGTTCTCGACGGGGCTCTCCATGTAGTTGCCCCGATGCCGCGTGAACACTCGCGTGTCGCCTTCCGCGCGGTCCTCCTGCGCCATGTCCGCCTGCGCGATGACGTGCAGGTCCTCTTGGTCGGCGGTCAGGTAGTCGATGCTTCCCTCGACGACCGTCCCGTTCTCGACACGCTGGTACGGGGTCTCGAGGAACCCGTACTCGTTCACACGCGTGTACGTGCTCAGGTAGAGGATCAGCCCGACGCCCGGACCTTCCGGCGTCTGGATGGGGCAGATACGCCCGTAGTGGGTGTGATGCACGTCTCGCGCATCGTACGTCGCGCGATCCCGGTGCAGGCCGCCCGGCCCCAGAGCCGTGATACGCCGCTTGTGCACCAGTTCGTCGAGCGGGTTGTTCTGAGACATGAACTGCGACAGCTGGCTGCTGCCGAAGAAGTCCTTGACCGCGCTCACCAACGGCTTCGGGTTGATGAGGTCGTTCGCGGTCTTCTGGTCCAACTCCTGCGCCTGGATAGTCATGCGCTCGCGGATATTCCGCGTCATGCGGTGCAGCCCGGTGCGCACGGTGTTTTCCAGCAGCTCGCCCACGGCGCGCACGCGTCGGTTGCCCAGATGGTCCACATCGTCGACGAAGAACTCGCCCGCCATGACCTTGAGCATGTACCGCAGCGCCGCGACGATGTCGTTGCGGTCCAGCACACGGAGCTCTGGATCGTTGCCGACCTCGAGCTTCTTGTTGAGCTTGTATCGCCCCACACGGGAGAGGTCGTAGCGAGTCTCGTCGAAATACAGGCGATCCACGCGCTGCTTCGCCGTGTCGACCGTCGGGGAGTCGCCCGGCTGCAATGTGCGGTAGATCTCGAGGAGCGCGTCCTCCTGCATCTTCGTCGTGTCCGCCTGCGTCTTGATCGGATCCTTGCGCAGGGTGTTCAGGACCGGCGTGAGCCACGACGATCCTTCGTCGGACACCAGCGCGATCGAGTGCACGCCGGCTTCGAGGAAGTTGTAGACGAGGCCTTCGTCCAGCTCCACACCAACCTCGGCAAGCGTCAGACCTTCGTCGGCGTCTTCGATCACGCTCTGAGCCAGCACGCGACCCACGAGGTGCGACAGGTCGGCCTTAGGCGCGCCGACGACGGCGACCGTCTCGAGCCCGTCTTCCCGCGCCTGAGCCAGCGCCTCTTCGGTGAGCGCCGCGCCGGCCTCGCCGTACAGCTCGCCAGTTTCCTCGTTGACCAACGCCGCGGCGAGCGGTCGGCCGACGTATTCGGCGGCGGCCGACACGTCCACGTCTTGGGAGTCGTAGAGTGATTCGACATCAGGCGCGGAGAACATGCCGACGATGTCCGCGTCCGTCACCCAGCCCAAGGCTCGCAGGAACGTCGACGCGTGACGCCTCTTGTGCTTGTCCAGGCGCACGTGCAGCACGCTGTGGACGTCCGACTCGAATTCCAACCACGCCCCGCGGATCGGGATCACCTGCGCCGTGTACGTCTTCCGGCCGCTGGGCTGCGTGTCCTCCTTGAAGATCACGCCCGGCGAGCGGTGAAGCTGGCTGACGATCACGCGCTCGGCGCCGTTCACGATGAACGTCCCGCGCTCGGTCATGAGCGGGATCTCGCCCATGTAGACTTCCGAGTCACGCACTTCCTCGATGGGGCGCTCTTCGTCCCCCTTGCCCTTCTCACGGATCGTGAGGCGTACCGTGACCTTAAGCGGGATGGCATACGTCATCCCTCGGTCCTGGCACTCGTTGATGTCGTACTTGGGCCGACCGAGATCGTAGGATAGATATGCGATAGATGCGGTGCCGCTGAAATCCTCGGCGTGCAGCATCTCGCGGAAGACGGATTCAAGTCCGACGTTCGCCCGTTCTTCGGGCTTCACGTCGCGTTGGAGGAAGTCGTCATAGGAGCGTCGCTGAATCTCAACAAGATCCGGCAGGTCCAGAACCTCGGGAATCTTGCCGTATGACCGCCGTACCGTTTTACCAACTCGGATGTCGTGGGGCATGGGACCTCCTGCGAGGCTAGGACACAGCGATAGAGGCAGAAAGGCGCAACTTAGTATGCTAGGCCTTTGCTATGCCCGTGTCAAGCGCTTTCTGGCAAACGGGGAAATGTGCGGCTCATTGCGGCGCTAGCGCCACGCCGCTCCCCAATCCCGCGTGTGGTAGTCGCTGCGGATGCGCCAATCCCGCAGTTCGTCCAACAGACCGCGCTTGACGGCGACGTGGCCCGTATCCTCCCACAGATTCTCGACCTCGCCGGGGTCGGCCCGCAGGTCAAACAGCTGCCCGCCGGGGTCGTCGATGAAGTGCACGAGCTTCCACTCCTCGCTGCGCACCATCGTCATGAACTCAGTCTCCTGGAGGATGCCGTCGCGGCCGTGCTCCGCGAACACGTGGTCGCGAGGGCGCCAGGGCCGCCCTTCCAGCGCCGGCAGAAGAGATTCCGCCTCCATCGTCGCCGGTGGCGTGATGCCCGCCAGCTCGAGCAGCGCCGGCCCGATGTCCATCTGCTGGCAAAGGCCCGCGATCTCGCGACCCCCGTCGAATCGTCCCGGCGCCCACACGATCAGGGGCATCCGCGTGATCGTGTCGTACATCGTCCACTTCTGGCTGTGCCCGTGGTCGGTAAGGCAGTCGCCGTGGTCCGACGTGAACACGACGACCGAGTTGTCGAGGTACCCCTGCTCGTCCAGGGCCGACAGGATTTCCCCGATCTTCTCGTCGATCATCGTCACGTTCGCGAGGTAGTACGCCCGTTGGCGATGCCGCTGCTCCTCGGTCGGGTTGAGCAGATGTACCACGGAGTCATGGTCGACCTCGTGGTTATGCTCGCGCATGAGCTGGAACGGGCGCGGCTGACCGGCCAGCTCTGCGTCCGTGACCTCGGTGAGCGGCAGGTCGCGCTCCATGTACGGCTCCGAGTAGCGCGGCGACGGGTCGTATGGCGGGTGAGGGCCCGGGAACCCAATCTGAAGGAACAGCGGCTCTTGCGTCGGTTTCGTACGCAGCCACCAGGTCGCCATGTCGCCCACGAAAACGTCCGAGTGCATGTCCTCGGGAAGCAGCCAGTCGAACGCGCCCAAGCTGTCCCGATACCCCGGCAGCTCGCGATAGAGCTCTCGCTGCTGCTTGACGAGACCGCGCGCGTGGAGCGCCTTGTCCCATTCGTCGAAGTAGTACCGCTCCTCGAGGTACCTGTCCTTGTTCTCGACCACGTACCGTTCGTGGAATCCGAGCGGCGTACCGTAGGGATACGTGTGCATCTTGCCGATGTTCACGCACCGATACCCGCTGGCCGCTAGCGACTCGACCCAGGAGTGCCGCCACGTGTCCGCGTTACGAAGTATCCCGGTCGTGTGGGGGTAGTACCCCGTGAACAGCGACGCCCGCGACGGCGCGCACGAGGGCGCCGACACGTGGCAGTTGGTGAAGGTCACTCCCTCCCGCACAAGTCGGTCGAGATGTGGCGTGTCCACGTGCGGGAACCCGAGAGCGGCAATGGTGTCGTATCGCTGCTGGTCGGTGATGATGAAGATGATGTTCGGCCGTGACGCGTCCATGCAGCCTCCGAGTTGGCGGCCGGGTCTGCCCGGGTCGGGCGAAGTCACGTCAACCGCCGAGTCGTTCGCGAACGCGCGCCGCCAGCGTCTCGCCGATGCTTATCGAGGCTGTGGCAGCGGGCGACGGGGCGTTCAGCACGTGCAGCGCGGTCTCGGTCTCGACGATGGAGAAGTCGTCGAGGAGGCTGCCGTCTTCGGCCACGGCCTGTGCGCGCACCCCAGCGCCGCCCGCGCGCACATCCTGCCGCCGCACGTCGGGGATCAGCTTCTGCAGCGCTTGGACGAACGCGCCGCGGCTGAACGACCGATGCACTTCCATCATTCCGGTGCGCCAGTGACGGGACGCCATGCGCCAGAATCCACCGTACGAGGCGATCCCCAGCGCGTCTCGCGGCGAGAAGCTGAGCTTGCGGTACCCCTCGCGCCGTAGCGCGAGCACGGCGTTTGGCCCGGCCTCGACCCCTCCGCCTATCATTCGCGTGAAATGCACCCCCAGGAACGGGAAGCGTGGATCGGGCACCGGGTAAATCAGGTTCTTCACGAGCGAGTGTTTCTCCGGCACGAGTTCGTGGTACTCCCCGCGGAACGGCACGATCCGCGCCTCCGGCCGCGCGCCGAACGCCCGCGCCATGCGGTCGCACTGGAGTCCCGCGCAGTTGACAACGTAGCGACACGAGAAATCGCCCATCGTTGACCGGACCACCGTCTCGCCGCCCCGCGTCGCCCGGCCGAGCACCCGCGCGCCCACGTGCACCGTCCCGCCCGCTTCCTGAACGCGTCGCGCCATCGTAGCCGCCACATCGGCGTAGTCCACGATGCCCGTCTCCGGGACGAGCAGACCGGCGACCCCTGTGACGTGCGGCTCGTGCTCCCGCACCTCTTCCCCCGACAGCCGTTGCACTCCCGCCAGCCCGTTCGCGCGGCCGCGGCGTTCCAGCTCGTCCAGGCGGGGAATCTCCTCGGCGTCCGTCGCGACGACAACCTTCCCGCACCGCTCGTGCGCGATGCCGTGCTCCTCGCAGAAGCGGTACATCGCCTCGCGACCCCGCGCGCAGTTCTCGGCCTTGAGGGAATCCGGCCGGTAGTACAGGCCGGAATGGATGACTCCGCTGTTGCGACCGGTCTGGTGTGCCGCGAGTCGCTGCTCGGCCTCCAGCACGACGACGCGGGAGTCGCCGCCGGCTGTGATGGCCATCGCCGTGGCCAGCCCGACGATGCCGCCGCCGATGATCACGACATCCGCGTTACCGTCCAACTGACACTCCGCTGAGGGCGAGGCGCGACTGCGATGGCCTATGGTAGGATCATAACATACTGTCCCCGGCGCCGCTGTCGGGTCGGCGGGCGCGCAAACGAAGGGAAGGCGGTTGGTAATCTCGCTCGCGCTCTGCGTCTGGATTGCCTTCACCGGGGCCCTCCACGCCGAGGAGCCGGATGCGCCGAGTGTCGCGGATGAAGCGACCATCACGTTCAGGGAATTCACCACGACCGCGGGCTGGGAGGCCGAGGACGAGGCGGACGAGGTAGACGCGGCCGACATCGACGCTGTCGCGACGTGTCGCGCGCAGATGGACCAAATCGCCGCCGCCATCGGCGCGTTCCGCGAGGCCACGGGTGAGGCCTACCCCGTGTGGCTGTCCGCCCTCGTCCCTGACTACCTGCCCGACGACGTGCTGCTGGTCTGCCCCGCCGACGAGGCTGGCGGCGATTCCCTAGCGACTAGGGCGCAGGATCCAGGTCTCTCGGTGAGCTACCTATACGAGCTATCGCCGTCGAGCTACGAAGCAAGGCGCAGCCAGATACGGCAACTCGGCGGCATCGTGCCGATCGTTCGGTGCCTGCACCACGTGCATGTGCCGCTCTCGGCCCACCTGGGCGACGATGTGACAGAAGGCGAGGTAACTCTCTCCATAGGCGAAGGCCTCCGCGTCTACGCGGGCATACCCGAGTGGAGGACCGACCCGCGCGCGATAACGCGCCTATACGACGACATCCGCAGAGGCATTGCGGAGCGCGACGCCGTCTCTCTTGAGCGACACCCGTTCGGCGTGATGAAGCTCCTGTCCCTGGAGCAGCTCGCGGGGATCAGGGAAGCCATCGGCGCGGCCGACGCGGACGACTCCTACACCGCGATGGGCGCCTACCAGAAACTCGCCGGAGCCTACTACACGCATATGAACCGACGTGCAGACGCCATGGACCGCTACGAACGTGCCAGGGCGGCCCTCCCCAGCAACGCGGAGGTACGCTTCGCGCTCGGCGTGCTACACGGGCAGGCCGGCGACTCGGAACGGAGCGTGGGCGCGTTCGAGGAGGGTCTGCGGCTACAGCCGGACACCGTGGACATCAGCATGACGCTGGCGCAGCACTACGCCCGCGACGGCAGGCAAGACGATCTGAACCGCGTCTATGCGCTTCTCAGATCGCACTTTCGTCGCGAAAGCCTCGGGCACAACTATGCGCTCGGAACCGTCGCGTACCTCGCCGACGACATGCAGGTCTCCCGCGAGGCATTCGAACGGGTGCTCGGGCTTGTACCCCGAGGCACGCCCGCAAGCAGCGGCATGCCGCGACAAGCCATCCGTCGGTTGGCGAGCATCTACGAGCGTCAGGGGGACCGGCTCGGGGCAAACGTCCTGCTCGCTTCGCTGGATGCGGGCATGCGCCAGATCGGGGAGCTCGCGCCCGAGATTCGCGGTGTGTCCGCCTCGGGACGGCCCGTCGCACTGGAGGACTATGCTGGTCAAGTCACCGTCGTCACGTTCTGGCGTTCCGACAACGGGGCATCCCGCGCCCAGCTCGCCTATCTGGAGTCCCTGCGCCAGCTGCTGGACGGAGGGTTCCTGACCTTCGCCGTAAACGTCGCCCCGCCGGACATGCGCGAGCGCGAAGCGCTGTACGCCACCGGTTCGATCCCCGGCCCGGCCGTGTTCGACGCGCGCGATGCCGCGCGCGCATACGCGGTTGTGACAGTCCCGAGCGCTGTGCTGGTAGACCGCGCGGGCGTAATCCGATACCGACACATAGGACACGCGCCGGAAGACGAGCGCGACTTCGAACGCCGCGTTCGTGAACTCATCGCGGACGAACCGGGCGGGCGCCGGCCCAACGAATAGCCGCGCCGGCGCCCTGGCTTCACGCATCGCGCCCCGGCGCATCCCCGGGCAGCTCCAGCACCCGGTTCGAATAGCGCACGGGGTACGTGTCCGGTTGGCGAAGCCTGCGGCATCCCGTCGGAATCCGCATCAGCTCCCCCGCCGCGCGCTCGCGAACATCCTCCAGACTCGGAAGGGCCGCGCACACGCCGCCGCCGTCCATCACGCGCCGAAGCAGGGGCTCACCTGGTAGCCGTTCGTCCGCCGCGCCGACGACATCGCCGCTGAAATCGGCCGCTCGGAAGACCTGTTTGGCGCCTGGGTATGTCGCCTTGTCCTCGCTCAGTTTCGCGACGCCGACCGTTTCGCCCCCATGCTCGTACGCCACCAGCTTGTACACCCCGCTCAGCGCCGGATCGTCGCGCGAGGTAACCAACTCCGTGCCGACGCCGAACCCGTCAATGGGCGCGCCGGCCGCGACGAGCTCCTCGATGATGTACTCGTTCAGGTCGCTGCTCGCCACGATCTTGACATCGTGGAGGCCCGCCGCGTCCAGGATGTCGCGAACGTCTCGGCTGCCGCGCTCCAGGTTGCCGCTGTCGATCCGCACGGCCTGGGGACGCGTCGACATGCGGGCCGCGGTGCGCGCGCCCGCCACCGTGTCGTACGTGTCCACTAGCACCGTCGCGTGCCGCGGGAATGCGCGCGCGTACGCCTCGAACGCTTCGTCTTCGGACGCGTACGCCATGACGAACGAGTGCGCCATCGTGCCGGCGATCGGGACGCCCAGCGCGTGACCGGCGTACACGTTCGACGTGCCCGCGCATCCGCCGATGTACGCCGCGCGCGCCGCCAGCACGCCCGCTTGCGGCCCGTGCGCGCGCCGTGTTCCGAAGTCCACTGCCGCGCGGCCGGAGGCGGCGCCAACCACGCGCGCGGCCTTGGTCGCCACGAGCGTCTGGTAATTCACCGTCGTCAGCAGGTAAGTCTCGATGAGCTGCGCCTCGATTATCGGCGCGGTCACGGTCACCAGCGGCTCGTTCGCAAAGACGAGCGTCCCCTCCGCGATGGCGTCGACCGAGCCGGTGAACCGGAACCCCGCGAGGTAGTCGAAGAAGCCGTCTGAGACGCTCGCGAATGTGGGGGGGAAGCGGAGATAGTCGATGGCCTCGGGCTCGAAGCGCAGCGTTTCGAGGTAATGCAGCGCCTGCTCCAGACCCGCGAGCAGAAGGTACCCACGGTCCCGTGGCAACCTGCGCACGAACATCTCGAAGCTCGCGAGCCCCGTGCGCCCGCTCTCGTAGTACGCGGCCGCCATCGTCAGCTGGTAGAGGTCCGTGACGATGGCCGTGTGCTCAGGAGGAATGAGGAGTGAACGTGGCGTCGTCATGTGAGTCCCCGTGCGATCGACCGCGGCGACGTGCGGCTGTCAGCCGACGTGCGCTTCGATGACGGCAGTCAGCGCGGCAAGGTGGGCATCGACCCGCGTCTGTAGCGGCAGAGATGTCGGCGATTCCGACGTCAGCAAGTGATCTGTGTACTCCTCATAGAGCGCCACCGGCACACCGTGGCCCCGGTGCTCGCGGCGTTCCGCGTACGGCTCCGGGTGGATGACCCCTGCGACCGCCCGGTCTCCCTCGATGACCGGATCGTGGTTGATGGGACACACACACGAGACGCGTTCGGACAGCTCGCCCCCAATGTACGGGGCGCCGCGGCGCAGCTCGTAGGCATAGTAGCCCGGGCTTTCCCAGTCCTCATGCATGTCCACCACGAAGCGGAAACGGCGTCCGGCGACCACATCTCGGAGCGCGCGGATCTCGGGCAGATCTTCCCGGTCGTACACCCAGTTCAGGTCGATCCCGGCCGCGTTCTCGCGGGTGGCGTGCACATAGCCGTGGGGGTTGGTGCAGGGGAGCGCCTCGAAGAGCACGCGGGGGTACGCGTCCGACGCGCGCTCGATGAACTGCAGCGCCGCCTCGACTCCCGCCGGCTCGTCCCCGTGCGTCCCGGCAATCAGCAGCGCAGGCGGCCCCGCCGCGTCCGGGTGGATCGACACGTGGAAGACCGGCCGGCCGTCCACGAATCCCGCCGTCCGCGAGACCCCGCGGGAAGCGCACGCCGCGTGCAGTCGGTCCTCGAATTCCGCGTAGTTCCGCACCCTCGCCTCCACCGTCAGGGATCGCCGACGAGATTATACACCCGCCGCCTCGCGTCGAGGGACGCTTCCGTGCGGCGCGCGGAACGCCGTCACTGCCAGAACGCGGCGTGCGTATCCCATGGAAACGCCGATCAGGAGTGGGTCTGAGCGCGGCTTCGCGAGGGCCGTCGCGGGCCGGGCATCGTCTTGCCCGGCGACGGGCCGGGCGCTACTATAAGCTGTCAAACCCGCGGCCCTTCCCATCCTCCCCGCTCACTGCCGAAGGAGCCCTGGCATGACCCGCGACAAGGTCGAAGCGGTAGCTCTCACCTTTGACGATGTCCTGCTCGTTCCGCAGAAGTCGCATGTCCACCCCACAGCCGTCGATACGCGCACGCGTATCACCCGTGAGATCGACCTGAACATACCCATCGTCAGCGCGGCGATGGACACCGTCACCGACGCAAACCTTGCCATCGCCGTCGCCCGTGAGGGCGGCCTGGGCATCATCCACCGGAATTGCGGGATCGAGGACCAGGTCCACATGGTGGACATGGTGAAGCGTTCCGAGAGCGGGATGATCGTCGATCCCATCACGTTGCGCCCGGCACAGACGGTGCAGGAGGCGCTCGCGCTGATGGAGCACTACCGCATCGGTGGCTTCCCGGTCATCCAGGAAGACGGCCGGCTCGTTGGCATCGTCACCAACCGTGACCTGCGGTTCCTGACCGACGACGACCGTCCGGTCAGCACCGTGATGACCCAGAAGCAACTCGTGACCGCGCCCGAGGGCATAACCCTCGATGAGGCCAAGAACCTCCTCCAGGAGCACCGCATCGAGAAGCTGCCCATCGTCGATGGAGACGGGCAACTCCGCGGCCTCATCACGATCAAAGACATCAATAAGATCATCCAGTACCCAGACGCCTGCAAGGACTCCCAGGGCAGACTGCGCGTGGGCGCCGCTGTTTCCGCTCCCGCGCCCATGGACGAGGTGGACGCCCTCGTCGAGGCGCACGTGGACGTGCTGGCGGTCGACACCGCGCACGGGCATTCGCTGAACGTGCTGGAGACCGTCGCGAAGATCCGCGCCCGCCACGAGGACGTGCAGATCATCGCCGGCAACGTCGCCACCGCGGAAGGCACGCGCGACCTTATCAGCGCCGGCGCCGACGCGGTAAAGGTCGGCATCGGGCCCGGGTCCATCTGCACCACGCGCGTTGTCGCGGGCGTGGGCATCCCGCAGATCTCGGCGATCCTCGAATGCGCTGAGGTCGCCAACGGAGCGGGCGTTCCCATCGTCGCGGACGGCGGCGTGCGGTATTCCGGGGACATCGCCAAGGCCATCGGAGCCGGCGCGAGCGCCGTGATGATCGGCTCTCTGTTCGCGGGTGTCGACGAATCGCCGGGCGAAACCGTCATCTATCAGGGGCGCAGCTTCAAGGTGTACCGCGCGATGGGGTCGCTCTCGGCGATGCGAGAGCGCGGAGGGCGCGAGCGCTACCAGCAGGGAGATGTCGAGCTTCGGAAGCTCGTGCCGGAGGGTATTGAGGGCCGCGTGCCGTACAAGGGCAAGCTCCACGACCTCACGTATCAGCTCGTCGGCGGGCTGCGCAGCGCCATGGGCTATTGCGGAGCCGCGTCGATCACCGACCTGCGGGAGAACGCGCGGTTCGTCCAGATCACCAGCGCGGGCGTCCGGGAGAGCCATCCGCACGATGTCGTCATCACCGAAGAAGCGCCGAACTACTCCGTGACCACGTAGCGGCGCGAAGTCGCAGGACGACCGACGACGACCGGCAACGCCAGACGCCGACGACAGGATCCGACCCCGCCGATGGGCGGAACGCACCGCCCTGAATCCCGCCGCCTCGCCGGAATGCGGTACACGTCAACCAGCGGCCTGGACGATCCCTTCCCGTTGCACGGGACGGCCGATGGGGTCCCACGCGTCGTCCACACGGGCGCCCGTACGCACTCGCGCCGCTGACGGCGGCCTGCTCGGATTCGCGTTGGGGAGCCGATGGGGCCCAGAGCGCTGAAGCAGGAAGGGGTTGGCACTAGGCCAACCCCTTCGCGACGCTGTCGGTTACGGTGCTCGGCGTCTCGCCGTCTCTCGGTGCGTCGTCGAGTTCGTCCGTCTCACTTGCCAGAGCAGGACTTCCGATCCCATCGACGACCGATGCGTGCGGCGCGAGTTCGAGCCCGTCCCGAAAACTGGATTGCCGTCCCTGTTCTCAATGCCCTGGGGAACTGTGTGGTAGTCCTTACCAGAGCGCCGGATCGCGTCGAGCGTCAACTCTCGGCGTTCCGGTCGCGAGACCGGGCCTTACGTCCAGTGAGAGCTCTCACGGGTTCGCGTTTCGCCGCGTGCCGCGAACCTGGTGATCCATCCCGCCGACCGCCTCGGTGTTTCGATTCAGAGCGCCGCGGACGGTAACCTGATCCAAACCCGAAGCTCCGTGCCTGCCGGGCAATGCCGTCTGACGACGACCCCCGAACGCAACACCGAACTCCTGCGCGTCACAGGCTTCCATCGCGATCCCGATGCTCGCCAGGCTGCGCGTGCTTTCACGCCACGCCGCCCACCTTGGGCCACAGCGACGCTCGCGGAAGTCCTTCCAGGTCAGGATGAACAGGTCTCGATCCGTGCGACACCGGAGACCGGCCCCGCGCCAGGCGATTCCATGTTCACTCGTCACCTTCAGGCTTCCCGCCGCGTTGCTGCGTCCCGCGGAAGAGCTGCGCGCCGATCCGGCGCGTGCCTCCCGTCGAGCCGCGGTCACGACGACGGATTCCCGATCAGCCAGGGGCCACAATGCGCGTCCAGAAGATGGCGCCGTTCGACACCGTTCCGGCCGTGCCGGTTGCTCCCGGCCGTTCACAGGTCCCCGTCGCGTTGCTCCGTCTCGTCACGCCGAAGCGCGTCGAGTGCGACGGATTGCAGCGGGTATCGATCCCCGCTGCTGGCGTATCGGCGTGGCAAGCACATGCGGATCGCTCCGCGTTTCCTCCGCGTCTGCCGCAGGAGCCCTCGCGAGTTGGCCCAAGTGACCGACCCAAGAGGCAACCCGACGCTTCCGCGATGTGCGAACGTCGGCCGATATGCCGATGACGAACAGCCAATGGCCGCTCATCTACCTTTACTTACGCCGCATCGGCCGGACGGGTTACGCTTGGTGGCGCTTTTCCCGTGCTTTTCTTGCCGAGTCGGCGGAATACGGCGAGATGTCAGCCCGCGGCCGTGATGACGCCCGCGGACAGGACGGGCAGCGTGTCGGTGACGTCGATGCGCCCGCAGAATTCGATGTCGGCCCCGAAACCCAATTCGGTGAGCCTCCTCCCGTGCCACGTCGCCGACGTGGAGGCGACGACGTCGTGCCCCATGCTGTCCCAGAGGGACGCGGCGGCGAGCGCGGTGTCGGTCAGTTCATCGAACGCGGGTCCCAGCCGAGATACGCATGCCCCGGCGAAGAGCGCGTCGTCCAGCGTGAACGCGCCGTGCGTGCCCGCGCACGCGATCAGGGCATCCGTCCCGGCGTCGGCGACGGCGCCGCACACCGCGGACAGGTTCAGGTACGACCCGATATAGAGCGGCTCGGATTCCGACAGCGCGCGCATCAGCCGTGTGCCGTTCGTGGTCGTGAATGCGATGTCCCGTCCACCCACGGCTTCCGGCGTATACTCGCGCGGCGAGTTCCCGAAGTCGAACCCTGGGATGAGCACGCCGCCCCGTTCGCCGCCGAGAAGCATGTCCGGGGGTTTCTCCCGCGTCGCGAGCGCTTCCTCGGGCGTTAGGGCCGGCGAGATGCTGCGCGCCCCGTTCATGAAGGCAGTCGTGATGGTCGACGTGGCCCGCAGAATGTCGATGGCCACGACCGCCGCGTCGGCGGACGGGGGCCGCGCGCTTCCGGCCTCGTCAAGATACAGGAGGACGTCGAGTGTTCGGGACAACGGTGGCGCCAACCCCTTCCTACTTGAGGATCACCATGCGGCGCAGACCACGGTACGACCCGGCACGCACCTCGTAAACGTACATCCCACTCGCGACGCTCTCGCCGAACTCGTTGCGCCCGTCCCAATGCGCGGCGTCCGCGCGACGGGTGTAGTACCCCTCCTCGCGGTAGCCGACGTCGATGCGTCGCACGAGCATCCCGCGTGAGTCGTACACGCGGATAGCCACCTCCGACGCCTCGCTCAACTCGAACGGTATCCACGTCTCGGGGTTGAACGGATTCGGGTAGTTGGGCAGCGTCCGCGTCGCGGTTGGCGGCGTCCACGTCAGATACGCGTTCAGTGAGTGGTCGCCCTTGCGCAGTCGCAGCCTCCCGTCGCGATCCAGCGCCCGCGTGGCGTCGCCGTTGCGCAGGAACATCCGGTAGCCCTGCGGCAACTCGATGCCATCCCAACTGAGCGTCCCGCTGGCGCCCATCTTCGCCGCCAGCGTCCATTCCACGTCGTCCTTGGCAACGGGGACCATGCTACGCGTGAGACGGTTCGCGACGCCTTCGGCCTCCGCGTAGAACGCGGTGAATCCACGAGCGGCGGGCGATGGTGGCTGTGGGATGTCGAGGGCGTCGTAGCCCTCGCGCGCGTACTTGCTCGACCCGAGGGTTACGCCGTGCGTCACGCCGTTCGCCATGTCCAGGGACAGTCGCAGCTCCCAGTCGGTGTCCGGGAGCTTGGGCGCCGCGCGGAACAGGCTGTCCTTGCCGTCGTCGCTCAGGTGGCGCATCTGCGTCAGCGTCACGTCGCGATCGGCGCCGGAGGAGTTGAGCACCCAGTAACCCTTGCCCTGACTCAACTCGGAAGCCACCGAGTACTGCCCATCCCCATACCCGAGCACGTTGTGCGGGTACCCTCCGTCTACGGCCGCGGCCGGGAGTGGGGCTGGCAGGTCAGCCGGGGCGCCGATGAGGTTCCAACCCGCCTTCAGCGTGGTCGACACCGAGCGCGCCACCTGCGAGTCGAGGTCCAGCTCCAACGTCTGCGGCCCCGCCGCCGTGGCCAGCAGCCAGAATCCGGTGTCGACGTGCGAGACGGACGTCTGGCTGATCTGCCCGAGCGTCGTGTACCGGCCTCCGTCCGCGGCGTCCCAAGCAAATGCGGATGCGTTGACGCTCTGCAGCGGGGTCAGGTCGCCGCGGCCCGGTATGGAGACGAGGTTCCATCCCGCGTCGAGATCAATTGTCACTGGCTGAGTCGCGGTCTTCTCGATGGTCAGCTCGAACTTGTACACCCCGCTCGCGCGAGTGTTCAACGCGATCGGGTTGTTCGTCGGCGACAGCGCCCACACGCGCTCGGACGCGGTTTCCGTGAGCATCGCCATGTTGTACTCGCCCGCCGCGGCCAGCATCGCGTCGATCTCTTCCTGACGCCAGCCGATCGTCGCGATCGATTCCACGCCGCCCGTCACGCGCGCCGTCAGATGCCACGTGACTGCCGCGTCGGCGGCCGGGGTTGTCACGACATCGCGCAGCAGTCGCGCGCCGTCGCGCCTCGCGGTCAGCTCCACCGGCTCGGAGATGACGAGCGAGTTCGCTTCGACATCCTCGGCGTTGGCCAGGATCACGGTGTCCGCCGCCACGCTGTCGAACCCGAGGGCCGCGCCGCGCATTTCCGGCCCGTCGGCGAGCGTGAGCCACGCCACCGTCTCCGGCAGGACGCCCGACCAGCGCGAGTTGGAATCGAGCGCTGCGTTCGTCGTCAGGCGCTGACGATCCGTTCCGTCTACCGACAGCGTGAAGATCTCCTGGGCCGACGGGCTGCTTTCCCCGGCGGCGCCGAACGACGTGAACACCAGGCGTGAGCCGTCAGGAGCCCAGTCCAGGCTGTCTATCTCGTCCTCGGGAGTATTCGTCAGCCTCGTCGCGGTGGCGCCGTCGGCGGTCGTCGTGTATATGTCGGCGTTCTCGTCGCGGTACGTCAGGAAGGCGATCGAGATGCCATCCGGCGACCACGCCGCGTGGTTCTCGAACGACGGGGGGTCGGTGATCTGCAATCTGTCCGTCCCGTCCGCGCGGATCACGAACACCTCGCTGTCCGACTCGTCCGCGGACCACGAAACATACGCAAGCTTGGAGCCGTCCGGCGACCACCGCGGGCGCCGATCGCCGTCCGGCGTTTCCGTGAGCCGCGTCTGGCCCGCCCCGTCAGGGCTCATCACGTATATCTCTTGGTTGCCGTCGCGGTCCGACACGAACGCGATGCTGGACCCATCCGGCGACCAATCGGGCGTCTGGTCGGACGCGGCGTTGTTCGTGAGGTTGCGGGCGTCGCTGCCGTCGGCGTTCATCACGTATATCTCGCGGTCCCCGTCGATGTCCGTCTGGAACGCCACGCGAGCGCCGTCCGGCGACCAAACCGGATTCCAGTCGCTTCCGAACCGCATCGGCAGCACTCGGGAGCCGTCGGCGGTCATGGCGTAGATGTCGCGCGTTCCGTCGCCCAACCGGCGATCCGACGAGAACGCGATGCGCGTGTTCGCCAGGTCCACAATGGGAGGTTCGACACGGCCGATGCCGTGCGCCAGCACGAATGAGCCGCCCTTGCCGTCGTGCGAGATCACCACCGATACGCGTTCGTCACCGACGTAGTCCGGCGAGAAGTCCACCGATAGCGACCCGCTCGTCTCGCCTTGGAGCAGCGTCAGCGGCAGTGCGGGGGCCGTCACCACGAACTGCGCGTCGCCCGACGAGATACCGGTGATCGTAAGCGTCTCCGACCCGGTGTTCGTCACGGTAAAGCCTGCAGGCGTGCCAGAGGAGCCCACGTCGACGACGCCGAAGGCGATTCCCGCCACGTCCGTCGAGGCTACGGGGATCGCCGGGAACGTCACGCCCGTGACCGAACCCGTCGCGACGCCTACGAGATCCGTCGCCGTCCCGTCGTCGAAGTTCCAGTGCGCGACTGCCGCGCCGCCACCGGCCGGTGTGACGGGTGTGGTGGACGCCGCGTCGGCCCGGACGTCGTCCGCGGTAAGCGGCGCGCTGTAGATGCGGAGGTCGTCGACGGCCCCGGCAAACCGCTGGAGGCCTGCCATGCGCCCGCCGACGAACAGCGACGACGCGTTTGTCGTAGGGTTGACGCTGTTGTCGGTCGCGTCCTCGTCGAGCCGGCCGTCGATGTAGAGCCGCATGGCGCCCGAGTCGCGGACGAACGCGACGTGGTGGTACCGCCCGTCGTCGACCCGTTCCACCGACAGCACGTCCGACACGCTAACGCCATCGTCACGCGCGAACTGGAGCCTCCCGCCGTCGGACGTGGTCGCGTTCAGGTACCGCAAGGCGAACGGGTACGCCCCAGACCCATCGTTCTTCTCGAGTATGACGTTCTCAGCCGCAGACGTGTCGGGCTGAACAGCCTCCACCTTCAGCCATAGCGACACAGTGAAGTCGTCTGCTGCTCCGAAGTTGTACGCCGCGTCGTCAGGGAGAACGGCCTCCGAGTCGATGCCGTCGAACGCAGCCGCGCGCTCTGCGACGGGGAGCGACTCGAAGAATGGCGACCACGCCGGGTTCTTGTCGTCTGCCGTGTTGGGTAGCGCGGTTACGTCCAGCGTCTCTACATCGATGATCGCCAGGTTCGCGCCGACCTCGCTGTACACCTTGTACACGATCTGAGAGCCATCGGGAGACCAATACGGCTCAAACTCGTCGGCGTCCGCGGTCTGCGTCAGGTTCGTATGGCTGGAGCCATCCGCGTTCATCACCCAGATGTCCAGCGGCGATCCGCCTTCGCTGACGCCTTCACCCTCACCCGAGTACGCGATCTGCGAGCCGTCCGGCGACCAACGCGGGTAGTCCGTGTACGTGGCGCCATCCGTGAGGCGAGTGAGTCCCGTACCGTCGGCGTTTATCGTATATACGTCCGGGAGCCCATCGAACGACGAGAAGAAGGTGATCTTCTGGCCGTCTGGGGACCAGATGGGGCGAGAATCGTCCGTAGGGCCGCTCGTAAGCGGCGTCTGCGCCGTGCCGTCGGCGTTCATNACGTAGATGTCGTGGGTGGCGCCGGCCTCGACGTCACCCCGGTGCATGTAGACTATCTGCGTCCCATCTGGGGACCAGTCTGGCGTCTGGTCGCGATAGCCGTCGTTGGTGATGTTGACCTGTGATGTGCCGTCGGCGTTCATCACGTAGATTTCGCGGTCGCCGTCTCGATCGGTCTGGAATGCGATCTGCGTTCCGTCCGGCGACCATGTCGGGTTCCAATCGCCGGCCGCGTCGGTCACGATGGCGACGGCGTTCCCGCCGTCGGGGTCCACGAGATAGATATCTCGACCGCTTCCGCTGCCTCGTGCGAATGCTATCCTGGTGTCCGCGAGGTCGCCGGTCGGCACGTTCGTGAGTCGCCCCACGCCGCTGATGTCGACCCGCATGAACCCACGCCCGTCGTGCGCGATGTCCACCCACGAGAACTCCCCGCCCGCGCGATCGGCGGTGAACGTGACGTCGATCGCCGCGCTCGTCGCTCCGGGCGCGACGACGGCAGGCAGACCCGTCGTCGTTACCGCGAAGTGTGTCTGGTCCGGCGTGGCGACGCCGGTNAGGTNCAGATCGGCGTCGCCCACGTTGGTGATCGTGAACGACTGCGGCCCGACCGTCGCGCCTACATCGGCCACGCCGAGAGCCACGGCCTGGAGGTCCACGTTGGCGACGGGGATCAGCTGCGTGATCGCCCCGGTGAGCGGCCCGTCGTTCTCGTTGACGGTGAGGTCGGTCGCGGCTGCGTCGTTGAAGTCCCAGTACCCGGCGAGACCCGTCGTGGCCGGGTCGGGCGATGTCGTCATCGCCGCCTTGATCTCATCCGCGGTACGCGCGATGTTCCACACGCGCGCCTCGTCGATCAGCCCTCCGAAGGACCGCTGCGAGGTGAACGTCTCGTCCGTGCCGACGATGAACGCGAGCGTCGTGTCCGCCACGGGAAATGCGAATCCGGGAGCCGATCCCGCGAGCTCCCCGTCCACGTATATCGCGGCCTCGGCGCCGTCCCATACCCCCGCGACGTGATGCCANACGCCATCATTGAGGGNNAGCCCACTCGACGCNGAGATGANGNTGTTGCTGCTGTCATTGACGGCGAACCGGAGNCCGGNNCCCGCCGACCACCCAAGCCCGTAGGAGGCGTCCGTCCCTCCGGTAAGCCACTTGGAGGCCAGCGTTGGGGAATCCGTCAGATCGTGCGTCGTGTTGAACCAGGCTTCCACGGTGAGTGCGGACGTGATCTTCAGCGCTGTGACATCGCCGAAGTCTATGTAGTCGTCTACGCCGTCGAAGAGCGCGGCTTGCTCGGCCAGCACCGGGGGCGCTACGAACGGCGACCATGCCGGCATCGTCTGCGTGCCGGTGTCCGACACGACGAGCGATTCCCCACTCCCGTCGACCGCCGCCGTCCAGATGTCGCCGCTCCGCTCGAAGGCGATCTGTGTCCCGTCGGGCGACCACGCGGGCGACGTCTCTGCCGCCGCGTCCGTGGTGACAGCAGCTTGGTTCGCGCCGTCCGCGTCCATGATGTAGATGTCGTTGCCGACTCCCGAGAGGTCCGTGCGGAACGCGATTCGCGCGCCGCCCGGCGCCCACGCGGGCATGTTGTCCGAAGCCGCGTTCGCTGTTAGCTGGAGGACGTTGGAGATCGTCGATGTCGCGTCGTCGAAGTCGGCGACGACGATCTCGAGGTCTCCCTCGGGGTTCGCGCCGAGGCCCGTGCGGCTGGACGCGTAAGCGATCTTCCCCCCGTCCGGCGACCACGTCGGGTTCCCGTCCGTCGCCGTAGGCGAGTTCGACAGGTTCGCCTGTGTGTTCGCCGGGTCGGCTAGTTCGAGCACGTAGATCTCCGCGTTGGCGTCGCGGTCGGACTCGAACAGGACGCGCAGCCCGTCGGGCGATACCGACGGCNGGTCATTCGTCCCAGCCGTCGTCAACTGTGTTTCGCTTGCGCCGCCATCGTCGGCGATCCAGATGTGGCCGCCTCGCGTGAACACGAGCTGCGTCGCATCCGGCGACCATCCGGGGGATTCCTCGTCGGAGGCCGATGAGATCGCGACCGTGGCGCCGGACCCGTCCGGGCGCGCCTTGTCGATGCCGTAGATCCCGCCCGCGTTGGTCTGATACGCGATGTACGTCTCTGCGGTCAGGTCGCCGGTCGGTGGCGTGATGCTCCCGATCCCGCTCAGCGTCACGAACCGCGGCCCGCGCGCGTCGTGGTCGACGAACACCGAGCCGAACGCCCCTCCCGCGCGATCTGCGGTGAACGCAATGGAGGCCGCTGAGCTAACGACTCCCGCGTTCAGGGGCCACGGCGTGCCGGGGGCCGTCACGGCGAAGGCGGCATCCGACGACGTGGACCCGTTCACAAGCATCGCTTCGGCGCCGGTGTTCGTGACGGTGAACGTGAGCGCGCTGCTTGGGACGCCGACGTCGTTCACGCCGAACGCCAGGTCCGTGACGTCGAACTGCGCGGACGCTATGGGCGTCGCCGTCGCGGCGTTCAGCGTGCCGCCTATGCCGCTGAACGAGAGATCGGCCGCTGTCCCATCGTCGAAATCCCAATGCCCCACCAGACCCACGTCGGTGTTGACGGGGGGTATATTCATCGCGGCCCTGATCTCGTCGCGTGTCCGTGCGACATTCCACACGCGCGTCTCGTCCATGTCTCCTTGGAAGAAGCGACTGCTATCGAGTGTCGCATCGCTGCCCAGGATGAACGACAGCGTCGTGTCGGCGATCGCCGCCCCGCTGCCTGTGGCAGACCCCACGAGATCGCCGTCCACGTACAGGAGCGCCTGCGCCCCGTCCCACACGCCCGCGGCGTGATGCCACAGCGCGTCGTTATACGGTTGCCCGCTGCCTGCGGTGATGACGGCGTTGGTCGCGTCGTTGATGACGAATCCCAGGCCGCCCGCGGTGGTCCAGCTCAGACCGTAGGATGCGTCCGAGGAGCCGGTATGCCACTTACCCATCAGCGTGACGTAGTTGCCGACAGCCTGCGTAGTGCGGAACCACGTCTCGACCGTCAGCGATCCTGTGATCTTCAACGCGGCGGCATCGCCCATGTCCACGTAGCTTGTGGAGCCGTCGAACGTCAGCGCCTGATCCGCCACCGGGGCCGGCGGGAAAAATGGCGACCAATCCGGCACGCTGTCAGTGACAGTGTTCGCCGTGAACTGCTCCACGATTCCGGTGTTGTCCGCGTTCACGGCGTAGATTTCGGAATCGCCATCCGGGTTTGAGTCGTAGACGATCCGCGTGCCGTCCGGCGACCAGGCGGGCCGGTTCTCGCTGAACGTGGGGTCGTTCGCGACGGTCAGCGGCGTCAGGCCGGTTCCGTCCACGCCAATCACGTACAGATCCCACGGCCCGCTTGGAGGGGTCCGTCCTTGGAACGCCAATTTCAGTCCGTCTGGCGACCAGTCCGGGTAGATCTCATCGTCGCCGGTGGCCGTGACCTGTGTCGGTGCCGAGTCGTCCCCCGAAGCGGATATGATGAACAGGTCATCCTCGCCGTTGACCCCGCGCGCTGACGAGTACGCGATCTGCGTGCCGTCGGGGGACCAGACCGCCCGGTTGTCCCCTGCCGCGTTGAACGTCAGTTGCGTTTCCGTCACGCCATCCGTGGTGACCTTGAAGACGTCTTCCAGACCCGTGCGCGCCGAGTGGAATGCAATCTCACCCCCGAGCGGAGACCAAGCCGGACTCCAGTCGTGCGCGGTGTGTGTAGTCAACTGCACGAAGTTCGCGGCGGTGTTCGTTGTGGCATCGAAGTCCGCGCGCCAGATGTCGTGGTTGCCACTCGCTTCCCCACTGAACGCGATCTGCGTGCCGTCGGGGGACCATACCGGCGCCGTCTCGTGGACGGTCGGGTTGTTCGTCAGGTTCGTCAGCGTGCCGTCGGCGTCCCGCACGAAGATATCCTGCGTCGACCCATTCACGGCCTGCGCGAACACGATCTTCGTGTCGTCAAGGTCGCCCGTCGGCGCCGTGATGACCGACTCACCCGTGCCCGTTACGGCGACGCTCGTCAGCCCGCGCGCGTCGTGCGTCAGAGCAATGCTGGATGCGAACGCGGCGGCCGTGTCCGGCGTGAACGTCACGTCGAACTGTCCGCTCGTGGCCCCGACCGCCACGGCGAACGGCGTCGCCGGCCCGGTGACGCTGAACCGAGTCGGGTCGCCCGAGGCCACGGCGCTCACGTTGACGACGCTGTCGCCACTGTTGGTGATCGTGAACGACTGGCTCGCGCTCTCCACGCCAACGTCCTGCGAGCCGAACGGGATCTCGGTCACGGATGTGTCCATGATGGGCGTGGCGAACACGGCCGCCCCGTTGGTGAGCGTCCCGTCGTTCGCGCTGGTCGTGGAGTCGGCGCCGTCGCCGGAGTTGAACGTCCAGAACCCCTGAAGTCCGGCCGAAGTCGGGTCCACCCAGCCGGTGATGCCGGCCTGCACCTCCGCTTGGGTGCGGGCCACGTTCCACACGCGCACGTCGTCCAGGGCCCCTTCGAACCACCGCGTGCTGTCGCTCCATGCGTCCGTGCCGATGCGGAACTGGTCGCTGATGTCGCTGATCGCCCCGAACGCGCCGTCCGTGTTGCTCGCAACGAGGGCGCCGTCTACATACAGACTTATCGTGGACCCGTCCCACGTGCCTGCCGCGTGGTGCCATTGCCCGTCGTTGTAGTCCAGGTTGCTGGCGGCCGCCAGGTGGTTGAACGAGTCGTTGTAGATGATGAACGAGAGACCCTCGGCGCCCGCGAGGTGGGTCGAGTCCGAGATCGCCAACGCGTACGCGGCCCGAGTCCCGCCCGCGAACCACTTGCCGGCGAGGACGTTGAACGGCGTCAACGCGGAGTAGTCTCTGCTCGTGCGGAACCACGACTCGACCGTGATGGCGCCGGTGATCTGCAGCGATGCTGTGTTGCCGACCTCCACGAAATCATCGACGCCGTCGAGCGTCAGCGCCTGCTCGGATTCCGCGCCGCCCGATAGCGGGGCCTCGGATGTCACGAGGGACGCGCCACCCCCGAGCGTGCCGTGGCTCGCCCCCGCGAGGTCGTCCGCCGTGCCGCTGTCGAAGTTCCAGTAGCCAACCAGGTTCGTCTCGTCCCCGACGAGTGTGGTGTTCATCGTCGCGG
>NYZG01000030.1 GCA_002687025.1 Candidatus Poribacteria bacterium | reverse complement strand
GTGTGGTCCTTGAGCGACTCCCAATTCGCCAGCAGGTCCTCGCCGCCGACGGCGTAGTTCGAGAAGTCGAAGATCGTCGTGAACGAGTCGCTCCCCAGCGTTTCGATCAGGTCGAGGCATCGCGCGCCCGTGTCGCCGTATATGCCGCTCTCGTTCTCGTGGGCCAGGACGATGTCCGTCTGCTCCGCCTCGGCCGAGAGCTGCCCGAGCCAGTCCATCACCTGCGTTCGATGGTCGGCGGCGTCGTCGCCTTTGGGGATGTGGTAGGAGAACAGGCGGATGTACGGCGCCTCCAGGACCTGGGCGTATTCGAGGGCGCGGCGGACGCCCTCCAACTGCTCGCTGAAGTCTCCCGCCAGCGGGAACTTGCCCAACGGCGAGCCGATCGCTGAGAAGCCGATGCCTTCGGCGTCCGCGGCGGCGCGCACGTCGCGGATTTCGCGGGGCGTCAGCTTCAGCACGTTCTTGCCCCACACGCCACGCAACTCGACATGGGTGACGCCCGTTTCGACCAGTACTGCGAGTTGTTCGTCGAAGTCCTGCGAGATCTCGTCCGCGAACGCGCTCAGGAGTGCCATCGCCGTCCCTTCCGCTGTGCCGTGATGCTCCGGGGCCTGCACGCCATTGTAGCCTGTCGCGGCGCGCTTACGACACGCCCGACCGCCTCGACCACATCCAGATGCCCGCGCACATCGCGACGTAGGCCGCGTCCACGAGGATGAGGGCTCCGCGCGTCCACCGGGAGCGCAGCCGACGATACACGACCGCGGAGGCGATCAGCACGGCCACGGCCTCGCCGGTCGCCGCGTACGCCCCGAAATGCGCCGGGTCCCAATACGAGACGGGGCTGTCGAATCGGAAGTCGCTGAAGGGGTAGAAGTGGCGATGTCCGTCGTCGTTGTGCAGCGGCAGGTCCATAGCGGCGTGCAGCGCCATGCTGACGAACGCCCATGCCACGCGGCGCCGGTGGAAGACGTAAGCCACGACCGCCGCCAGGCCAAGTAGCGGCAACGAGTTGAACAGGTCGAAGACGCGCTGCCAGTCGGCGTCGTAGTAGCGGTCGGACCATATCACGGAGCCGCGGTGGCCGAACACGAACCGCTCGACGACGAAGAACACGAACATCGGCGCGTCCGGCGCGACACCCCCCAGCGCGAGGGCGGCATCGCGGCCGCGCGATCCGCGCCTCCCCAGGATCGCGACGTTGAGAATGACGTGACCGGGTGTGTTCAGTGAACCCGCCGCTCTTCGCGCGCGTTACAGCGCCGGTGACTGCTGGCGTATACTATCGGCAGGGAGAGTACCGCAGCGTGGCGTCACGGGGAAAGACATCCATGTCGCGAGCTACGGCGCAGCGTGGCTTCGCGTTGGCGCTGGTGGCCGTGGCGTGCTGGAGCGTCGCTTCCGAGGCGGAGGCCGCGCGGCGCGTGATCGTCCGGCTGCGGGATGGCTCCGGCCGCTTCGGCGCGGCGGACCGACAGCGCGTCGAGCGTGAGGCGCCGGTCAGGGTAACGCACGCATTCTCCTCGCTTCCCGCCGTGGTGCTCGAAGTTCCCGACGACATGCCCGACGACGCCGTCGCCGGCGTGATGAACGCCCGGTGGGTCGAACCCGACCTGCTCGTGCAGATGGCGCAGGTCGGTTCTCAGACGATTCCATGGGGCATCACGCGCGTCCGCGCGCAGGAGGCGTGGACGCACACGCGTGGCGCGGGCATCAACGTCGGCGTCATCGACTCGGGCGTCGACACCGACCACCCGGACCTGATCGCCGCCATCGCGGGCGGATACAACGCGCTCGACGGCGAGGACACCGGCGTCTACGAGGACCTCCTCGGCCACGGGACGCACGTCGCCGGCACCATCGCCGCGGCCGACAACGGCGTCGGCGTCGTCGGCGTCGCGCCCGAGGCCAACCTGTACGCCGTCCGTGTATTCGGCGACGCGAACGAGGCGTGGGTCAGCGACATCGTCGAGGGCCTCCTCTGGTGCGTCGACAACGGCATCCATGTCGTCAACATGAGCCTCGGGTTGGTGGGTGGCGAGTCGCCGCTGTTCGAGGAGGCCGTGGCCACGGCCGACCAGGCGGGCGTCGTCATGGTGGCCGCGGCCGGGAACCACAACCTCATCGAGCCGACAGACGTCGCGGCGCCGGCAGTGTATCCACAGGTGATCGCGGTCTCCTCAATCGACTCGGACGGCGGGCTGTCCAGCTTCTCGAACTACGGCCCCGAGGTGGACTTCGCGGCGCCTGGGTCCGGTGTGGAATCGACGTATCTGGCAGGCTCGTACGCGTACCTCCAGGGCACTAGTATGGCGACGCCGCACGTCACGGGCGTCGTGGCGCTCGCCCTCGCAGCGGGACGTACGGTGGCGACCGGGGCGGGACTGCAGCTTCTGGACGACCTCGTCGCCGAGGATACAGCTCTCGCCGACGAAGAGGAGGGCGAAGGCGTCATCGACGCCGCGACAACGGTCATGCCGCCGGTGGGCGTCCTCGGCATCACGGCCGGTCTCGACGTGCAGCCATCGGTTGTGTACACGCGAGGCGTTGGCAACGTGTCGCTGGCGTTCACGCTGGCGGAGACCACCGGGAACGCCGTGGTCGTCGACGAGGCGCGCCTGTCGATCACCGATGCCGACGGCGTCGAGGTCACGACAATCTCGCTGGACGTGGACCCGGAGTTCGCGGCCGGCGCCACGCGCGACTACGCCGTCCCCACGACGCTCCTCGAGCCCGGCGCGCACGAGGCAGTCGTCCGCGTGCGAATCGGCGACTGGCAAGATGTCGTCCCGTCCGAAGGCGCGACGAACCCCATCGCTTTCACCGTCTACGCGGCCACGCCCGCCCTGGCGGGCCCGCCCGATGGCGCGCAGTCGCCATCGCCCGCGCTGCCGGAGTGGCAGGGCGTATTCCAGGCCACCAACTACGAACTGAGCGTGCTGGCGCCGGGCGATCTCGACTGGGTCGGCTACGAGACGTCGGACACGCAGTACGAGCTGCCGCTCGCCGCGCCCGGCGAATACCGATGGCGCGTGCGCGCGTTCGCCGGCGGGGAGTGGCTGGCGTATTCTCCCGAACGGACATTCACTTACGGCCTGCCTGCCCCCGCTCTCGCGGCGCCCGCGGCCGGCGCCGACACGTACGACGCCAACCCCGTCCTGACGTGGTCCGCGCTAGCGGAGGCGGCCTCTTACGACGTGCAGGTGTCGACCACGGAGGGCTTCGAGACGCTCGTCGCGGAGGCGGGCGGGCAGGTCGATGTGTCGTGGGCGTACGCAGGCCCGGCTCTGACCATCGGATCGACGTACTTCTGGCGCGTGCGAGCCGCCTCGCCGATCGGCGTGTGGTCCGACCCCTCCCATTTCCGGTTCACCCGCCTGCTCCTGACGACGGTTGTGTCGCCGCCCGGCGCGGGCGCCGTGACACCGTCGCAGGGCGATTACGCCCCCGGCGATGTCGTGACGCTGATTGCGACGCCGGCCGATGGCTACATGTTCGCAGGTTGGGAGGGCGCGCTCACGGGGACGGAGAACCCGGTCGCCGTCACGATCACCACGGACATGGATCTGACCGCGACGTTCGCGCTGCCGACATACGGCCTCGCGACGGCGGCGAACCCGCCCGGCGCCGGGTCGGTGACGCCTGAAAGCGGCGACTATGTCGCGGGCGACATCGTGACGCTCGCCGCCACGGCTGTGATCGGTTACCAATTCACGCACTGGGACGACACGCCGGAAGCCGTCGCTAACCCTCTGGTAGTCACCGTGACCGGGGACGCGACGCGCACCGCGAACTTCGCCCGGACAACGCACGCCCTGACTGCGACCGCACAGCCTACCGACGGCGGCGCCGTGACTCCCGACGCGGGCCTGTCCGAGTACGGCGACGTGGTCGAGTTCCTCGCGACGCCTGAACCGGGCTTCGTGTTCGTGGGTTGGGACGGCTCCGCGTCGGGTTCGGCGAACCCGCTGTCCGTGACGGTCACGGCCGACATGGACATCGTCGCGGTCTTCGCCCCGATGCCCCGCGCGGCTCTGACAGTCGAGAGCGCCGAAGCGCCCCTCAACGCCACCACGGCCGCCACGAGCGTGACGCTTACGCCCGAAGACGGCGCCGCGATCGAGTCGGTCGCCTTCACACTCGTGGTCGATCCTGCCGAGATCGCCACGCTGGCTATCGACGCCGCCGATGCTTCCGTCACGGAGTGGACCATCACACAGACCGCGAGCGTTGGGCGCGTCGAGGTCACGGCGTCGGCTTCACCCGGCGTGGAAGAGGCGCTGTCGTTCCCAATCGCGATCGGCGCCGCGTCGGGGTTTCGCGGATCGGCCGGCGTGCGTCTGGAGGGCGTCGTCCTGAACGACGGAGCGATGCTCTCGACGGCGACGGACGGCTCCGTCTTCTTCTCACAGCTTTCTTCGGCTCCGTCGGCGCCTCGCGTCGGGCTGACGGCGGTCATCTCTGTGACGGCGACCCTACCCGCGGCCGTTGTATCCGCCGAGGCGGCGTACCGTCGTGGTGGTGACGCCGAATACGACACGGTCGCGATGACCGAGACCGGGCCCGAGGAGTGGTCGGCCTCGCTGCCGGCGGCGGCCTCGACGGCGCGAGGTATCGCGTACTACGTGGAGGTCATCACCGAGGACGG
The DNA here is from genome assembly GCA_002687025.1 of Candidatus Poribacteria bacterium. Classification (GTDB taxonomy): domain Bacteria; phylum Poribacteria; class WGA-4E. Next base: position 10,653 of record NYZG01000030.1, on the reverse strand, counting down.
CCGCATCTACGCCAACGGCGACGCGTCCTCGCCGCACGATCTGTCCGTCAGGGTGACCGAGTCCATAGCTGTCGTTCCCACGCCGCACGCCCCCAGCCCATGGAACCTCGTGGCTCCGACCGTCGTGTCGGACGATTCTGCCGCCTCGGCCGCGTTCGCGCGCATCGGGGCGGCGTACACGCCGTTCACGGGCGTGACGTCGCCGCCGCAGTGGCTCGCGTGGCGGTGGCAGGCGACCCAGCAGGAGTGGCGCCCGGCAGTCGGATTCGATGAGCACGCCGCGGCGACCGACCCATTCGCGCCCTCGGCGGCGTGGTTCGTGGCCGCCGAGGACGATCCGTCGCTTGCGTTCAGCGTGGCGGGATGGTCGGTGGACTCGACCGCGGATCACGTCATCCCGCTACGCGCCGGGTGGAACCTCCTGGCCAACCCGTTCGCGTACGGGGTCGACTGGTCGGACGCGTCGGTGCTCGTGCGGTACGCCGGCATCCAGACCGATCCGACGAACGCGCGCCAACGGGGATGGGTCCACGACCGCATCTTCTGGCACGACGCGGACACGGGCGGCTACGTGCCTCAGGCATCCGGGGACGCCATCCCGTATTCGCTGGCTCCAGGACAGGGGTTCTGGCTGTACGCGGCGGTCGATGGCGCGGAACTCGCGATCCCACCCGTCGAGTCGTTCCCGTCCGACCCGCCCGTGCCTCCCTCGGCGGCGCCGTCGCGGCCGTCGTCGGACCTGTGGACGGTATCGCTCCGCGTGCGGGCGGGAGATGCGGAGGACGTCGCTACGGCAGCCGTCGGCTCCCCAGAGGACCGACTCGGCCACGTGGCGCCCCCGCCGGTTCCCTCTTCAGAGCGGCCGGACATCGCGTGCTGGCGGACATCGGCGGCCGTCTTGCGCGCGTCCGGCGCAGCGCCGTCACACAGGCGGACGAGATGTCCTGGCGCGTATCCGTCGCCGCCGATGCGGACGCGACGCTAACATGGGACGCCGCCGACGCGGCCGATGAATACGACCTGTTCCTACATGCCCAGAGAACGGGCGTCCAGATCGACATGCGCCGTCGTCGCGAGGCGTCGTTGCGCGAACTCGGGAACGGACGTCTCACCCTTCGAGCCGTGCGGCGAGAGCCCGTGCCCGCCGAGGCCGCGCTGCTGGCGAACTACCCGAATCCCTTCAACCCCGAGACGTGGATTCCGTTCGAGCTGGCCGAGGCGAGCGAGGTAGCCGTCGCCATATACGCGGTGGACGGCTCGCTCGTGCGCGCACTCGATTTGGGTCGGCGAGACGCGGGGAGATACGTCAGCCGCGATGCCGCCGCCTACTGGGACGGCCGCGCCACGACCGGCGATCCGGCCGCCAGCGGCGTCTACATCTACGAGATACGGACGGACGGACTGATCGCGCGCCGTCGCATGCTCCTGCGGAAGTAGCAGGCTAGGGAATGTACGCGTGCGACCGCACGTATCGGACGATTCCGGCGGCGATGCCCTCGGCGAGCGTCTGCCGGTATGCGTCCTGAGATAGCAGCTCTGCCTCAGCGGCGTTCGTCAAGAAGCCCATCTCCACAAGCGCTGACGGCACGCGCAGCCCGAGCAGTACGACGAATCCGGCTTCCTTCACGCCCCGGTCGGTCGCGCCCGTAGCGCCGACGAGTTCCGCCTGTATCGCCTCGGCCAGCGCGCGGCTTTCCTCGGTCTTCGTGTCGGACAGCAACTGACTGACGTAGTCGGCCAGCTCGCTCGTCGATCCCGCGCCGAGGTTCTCTCGCGCGGCTACCAGGGCGGATCGCTCGTCGCGGGCGGGCGCCGCGATCCACGTCTCGGCGCCTCGGGCATCGAGGTTCTCTGCGTGATTCACGTGCAGGCTGACGAAGAGATCGGCGCCGTGCGAGATCGCCATGGCATTGCGCTCGCCCAGCGGCACGAACACGTCCACGTCGCGGGTCATCATCACCGTCAGTCCCTCGCCGCGCAGCTCCTCGGCCAGCCGGAGGGCGACATCCAGCGCGATCTCCTTCTCGCGCGGCCGACCCGCGACCGTTCCGCCCGGGTCCTCGCCTCCGTGCCCCGGGTCCACCACCACGGTGCGGATGCCGAGGCCAAGCTCTTGCACGATCGTCGGCGCGATGTCTGGGACGCGCGCGCGTGCGCCATCGCCCGAGGGAGCGCCCCCAGCGACAGACCCCGCCGAGGCCGCGCCGTCCGCGGGCCAGAGCGCGGCCCAGGCGTCCGCCGCGTGCGGGCTCTCAGGGTGGTCGTTCACGATCTGCCGCAGCGCGCGCAGTTGCTCCGTGGCGCGGCCGTCGCGGGCGTACTGATCGGCAAGCAAGCGCAGGGCGTCATCCGCCGAATCGGCGATCGGGTAGCGCGCCACGAAACGCCCGAGCGCGGAGACGGCGGCCGCGCTATCGCCCGAGTAGACGTGCGAGACGCAGGCGCCGAACTCGGCCTGCTCCCGCGTCTCGGCGCGGATGCCGCGTGTCGCGGCGAGGCGCTCGAAGCCGCTCGCCAGCTCGGCCCATGCCTCCGTCCCCGCGTCCGAAGACGCGAGCGCGCGCTGACGGGCCGCCAGGTCGGCGAGAGACTCGCCGTGTCGCGTCAGACTGGCGCCGGCGCAACCTCCAAGGGCAGCAGCAAGGGCGACCACGCACGCCAATAGGCTGACGGGCGCGGCTGGGCGGTGTTGGAACATCTCGGCTGCCATGTTGAGGGCTTGGGCGCCGTGCGGATGGGTAAACGGGGCTCGCGCGCCTAGGTTACGGCCCGCGCGTCGTGCAGGCAATTCGCGACGGCCGCGAACTCCTCGAGGCTCAGCGTCTCGCCGCGCCGAGTCGGGTCGATGCCTGCGTCCTCCACCGCGCGCGGCGCGTCGGCCCCGAGCGGACGTAGCGCGCCACGGAGCATCTTCCGGCGCTGCTGAAACGCCTGCCGCGTCACCGTGAAGAGCAGGTCCTTGTCGGCGACCTCCACGGCGGGCGTGTCGCGCGGCGTGATCTCGATCACCGACGACCGCACCCGCGGCCGTGGCGTGAACGCGCCAACGCCCACGTCAAAGAGGCGCGATACCGTGGCGTGGTAGTGCACGAACGCCGAGATGGAGCCGCAGCCCGGCGCGCCCGGACGCGTCGCCAGCCGCTCGGCGACCTCCTTCTGCGTCATCACCACCGCGCGGTCCCAGCACGTCGACTGCGACAGCAGCCAGGTGAGGATGGGCGTGGTGATGTTGTACGGCACGTTCCCAACCACGCGGACACGGGTCTCGATTCCGTGACCGGCCAGCAAGCCCGGCAGGTCGATGTCCAGAACGTCCGACTGCACCGGGCGGACGCACGGCAGCTCGGCCGACAGCGACTCCAGGCCTGGGATCAGGTCGTAATCGACCTCGACGGCGAGCACCTGGGCGTTCGCTGGGGCCGCGGCCGCCAGATGGCGCGTCAGCGCGCCACGCCCGGCGCCGATTTCGAGCGTAGCCATCGCGTCGCCGGCCCCGGCGGCGTCGGCGATGCGCGCGAGGATGTTCTGGTCGTGCAGGAAGTGCTGGCCCAGGCGCTTCTTCGCGCGAGGACGATAGCTCGCGGCCGCGTTCTGGTTACGGCGCGGGATACCCGGCCTCCAATGCCAACAGGCTGTACGCCGTCACCAGGACCGGGTCGCCTTCGTACCAGCGATCCGCGTCGTTGGGGGGCCAGAACCCGGCCGGCGTCTGTAAGGACAGCAGATGCGACGCCAGCGTGTCGTACCAGCGTACCGTCTCGCCGTCGGATGTCGTGATCGTGTCCTCACCGAAAGCGCTCAGCGCCTTCGCCATCGTATGGTAGCCGTAGTAGAGGCCCTGCTGTCCGATGGGGTAGTTCTCGTCCATCGACCAGTGCTCCTGCAGCCACTTGTGCGCCGCCTGGACGCGGGCGTCGTCCTTGCTCACGTTGGCGTAGATGAAGCTGAGTAACCCGGCGTACGTCATCGAGCTGTACGACCGCGGACGCCCCTGAGAGTCCACGTCGGCTTTGCTCTCGCCCGGCGAGTAGATGAATCCGCCGTCGTCGCCGGCGTACGCCTGGTCGTTCGTCTCGCTGTTGTTCTGCACGCGTTCGAGGAACATGACCGCCTTGCCCCACACCGCCGCGTCCTCGGGGACGCCGCTCTCCTGCAGCGCGCTCAGGGCGAACGTCAGGTTCGACAGGTCGCGGACGTCCGGGTTGCTCCCGTAGCCGATACCACCGTAGTTCGAGTCCTCGGGCGTCGCGCCGTCGCCCTCGTCGGTCTGCGACATCATCAGGTAGTCCTGCGCCCGACGGACGACATCCGCGTAGGCGTCGGAGTTCGCGGCCGACAGGGCCATGAGGGCGGTGGAGGTGTTGTAGTTCGGCAGAGGCAGTTGGGAGTCTGGGTCGTAAATCGAGCCGTCTTCCTGCTGCAGGCTCGCGAGCCAGTCCAGTGCGGCTTTCACCTCGGGGCTGTCCGCATTGTATCGGCCGCTTGGGTGGCGCATGTACGCCGTGACGACTAGCCCGGTGATGCCGGGGCCGTATTCGCTGCGCCACGCCCCGAGGTCGTCGCGTTCCGCCGTGAGCCAGTTCAGCCCGTGGTCCAAAGCCGCATCGATGTCCGCCGTGTCGGCGCGTGCCTCTATCCCGATTGCCATCGACGCGATCGCAACGAACGCCAACCAAAGCCTGACCTGCCTCAGCATCACGGTCCTCCTGCTGTGCGCGTCGCGTCATCACGACGCCGCGACCGATACTAGCCGGATTACTCCAGCTCAAAGATGATGGAAACTACCAGCGGCATGGAATCGCCTCTCTGACCCGGCGGGAAAGCCGGGAACGGGGACGCGTCCGCCACCGACCGCTTGGCGGCGTCGTCGAGCCGCCGGTGACCGGACGACTCAGCGACGGTGATGTCCTCGACGGAGCCATCACGGCGCAGGATGAAGCGGAGCGTGGTCGCTCCCTGCACGCCGCTCTCCTGCGCGAATCGGGGGTACTTCTGCTTCTCCTTGATGCGCCGTTGGATCTCCCGCCAATACTCGGGCGTGGGCGTCGCCGGTTGTTGACCGGGCGTGTCGCCGAGAAGGAACGATGACAGGCCGGGAAGCGCCTCGTCCGGGGCGAGTCGAGCCGGATCGACGCGGCGGCCCTCGCCTATCGACACGCGCGCGACGACCTGAGACGTCGGTCGCTCCTCACGGATGGGGATGGTCATCGTCTCGCCGGGCAATTCGGCGGCCCGCCCGACGAGCGAGGCCGCCGACCCGTTCGGCACGAGGGCAGCCGTCGCCACCGGCGCCACCGAGATCGCGGCGCCGGGCCGACGCCACGCGTCCGACGGTCGCACGCTGAGCTCTTCGGAGAGACGTATGGGCTGGGGAGCGGCGCGACGGCGCATCGGCCGTTTCTTCGTCTCGGCCTGGGGCGCGAGCAGCTCCGCGCCGAACGCCGACTGCAGCTCCGCCCGCTGCGTGACGACGACGACGCTGAGGGCGACCCCCAGAGCGGCATGGGCCACCAGCGATATCAGCAACGCGGACGATGTAGGACGGCGACGGCGCATACCGACGACCTCGGGCGCGGGAACGTATGGGATGCTGTGTTCGACTGCTGCTCGTATCATAACTGACGACATCCGAGCCTGACCACATTGTGGGCGCCGGCGTCCAGCGGCCGAACACGCCGCGCGCGCCCGTCCCGGCCCCGAGGGAGTTGCGACCCGTCTAGGGCGTCACAGTGCGAAACCGGCGCCAACGGCCGGGAGATGCGCGATCGGCGTGGAGGCCCATCCGGTGCGAATACTGGTATCGAACGTCGGCAGCTCGTCCTACAAATTCAGCCTGCTCGACATGACNGGCGAGGAGATCGTCGCGAGCGGGCGCGTGGAGCGCATCGGCGACTCGCCGTCGCCGTACGAGTTCACGCAGCGCGGCGGCAAGTCGGGCGAGGGAGACCTGGACGCGCCCGACCACCTCTCCGCGGTAGAGCACGTCATGGGCTTTCTGGTCGGAGACATGCACGGGCCCGCGGTGCTGGGGTCGCTTGGCGCGCTGGACGGCGTCGGCTTCAAGGCGGTCTTCGCCAAGGGCTACACGTCCTCCGCCATCGTGGATGAAGACGTCATGCGAGGGTTGGAGGCCTACATCCCCATCCTCCCGGTCCACAACCCGGCGTACATCGCCTCGCTGCGCGCGTTCGAGGGTCTCGTGCCTTCGGCGCCTCGCGTCGCCGTGTTCGAGACGTGGTTCCACGAGACGATCCCTCCGCACGCGGCCGAGCTCGGTGTCCCGAGGTCGTGGGTCCGCGACCACGCGATCCGACGCTACGGGTTCCACGGCGCCTCGCATCGTTATGTGGCGCAGCGCACGCCAGAGCTGCTGCGCGAACTCGGCATCACGACCGGCCCTGCGGACGCGTTGCGCCTCGTGTCCTGTCATCTGGGCGGCAGCTCCTCGCTGTGCGCCATACGTGGGGGCGCGTCGATCGACACGAGCATGGGCTTCAGCGCGCAGAGCGGCGTGCTCCAAGGGACGCGATGCGGCGACATGGACCCGTTCGTGCCGCTGTACATGATGAAGGTCGGCGGGCTCAGCCTGGACGAAGTCGAACGCGGGCTGATGTCGGACGCGGGTCTGGCGGGCATCTCGGGCGCCGGGGGCGACATGCGGGACATCTTCGAGGCGGCCGAGGGCGGCTCCGCCGACGCGCGCCTTGCCCTTGACACGTATCACTACGGCGTCAAGAAGACCATCGGCGCCTACGCCGCGGCGCTGGGTGGCCTCGACGCTATCGCCTTCACCGGCGGAATCGGCGAACGGTCGTCGGAGAGCAGGGCGGCCATCTGCGCCGGGCTGGAGTTCTTGGGTGTCCACATTGACGCCGAACGCAACGTCGATCTCGCGGGTGAAGGACGGGTCTCCACCGATGTCGGCCCCGTGGCGGCAGTCGTCGTGACGGCGAACGAGGAGATCGTCGTGGCGCGTGAGACGGCGCGGCTCATCCGCGCCGTGTGACGGCTTGTCAGCGCCCACACGGCACGCGAGCAGGCTTCACGCACGATTGAGCGCCACACACCGCATAGCGGGGGCCGCGACACATGACCGACTACGCCCGCCCAGAGCTACTCGTGACGACCGATTGGGTCGCGGAACACGCAGCCGACGACGGCGTCAGACTGGTCGAGGTGGACGTAGACACGAACTCCTACGGCGAGGCGCACATCGCCGGCGCCGTCGGGTGGAACTGGGAGACGCAGCTCTGCGACCCGGTGCGCCGGGACATCCTCACGCGCGCGAGCTTTGAGGACCTCCTGTCGTCGTCGGGCATCGGCGCGGACACGACGATCGTCTTCTACGGCGACAACAACAACTGGTTCGCGACGTACGCCCTGTGGCAGTGCGTGTATTGGGGACATCCCGAGAGCGGCATCCGCCTGATGGACGGCGGGCGCGCCAAATGGATCGGCGAAGGTCGACCCACATCGCCCGAGGCGCCCTTGGTCGACCGCGCCGACTACGGGGCGTCGCTCGGGGACGACAACGTGCGGGCCTTCAGCCACCAGATTCATCGCGGGCTCGCCGAGGAATCCATCAACCTCATCGACGTCCGGTCGCCCGTGGAGTTTTCGGGCGACATCACCTCGCCGCCGGGGATGCCCGAAACCGCCCAACGTGGCGGCCATATCCCCGGAGCCGTAAACGTCCCGTGGTCGGAAGCGGTGCACGAGGACGGCACGTTCAGGTCGGCCGAACGCCTGTTGGACGTCTACGGCTCCCTTGACGACGGCAAGGAGACCATCGCCTATTGCCGCATCGGTGAGAGGTCCTCGCACACGTGGTTCGTGTTGACGTATCTCCTCGGACACGACAAGGTGCGGAACTACGACGGCTCGTGGACGGAGTGGGGCAACCTTGTGGCCGCGCCTATCGCCAGGGGCCAGTAGTCGATAGGCGGAAGGTCAGGGGTCGTCGCGCGTCCGACGCGTGGCGCCGGCCCGTTCGGCGGCCATGTAGGACTCCAGGACCAGCGTCGCGGCCACCTGGTCGACGTTGTCCTTGACGCGCTTGCGGCGTTTCGTGGAAGCCCCTCTGCGTCGCCCGTCGTCGGGGCCGCGCAGGATGCGTGTGGCTTCGGCGGTACTGAGCCGTTCGTCCCACAGCACGACCGGCACGTCCAACGCTTTCACAAGGTTGTCCGCGAAAGACGTGACCTTCTGCGTCTGGCGGCTGTGCGTGTTCCTGAGCGTCTTCGGCAGGCCGACGACGACCGCCTCGGCGCCGTGGTCGCGGACGAGTTCGGCGATGTCTTCGAGCAGCGCGGCCGTGGTCGTCCGCTGGAGCGTCTTCAACGGGGACGCAAGGATGCCCAGAGCGTCGCTCACCGCGACCCCGACGCGTTTCTCTCCTACGTCCAGCGCCAGAAGCACGCCTGCCAAATCCGGCCTCCCCATAGCGGCTACAATAGGTGCGCTGCTACGCCTGAAGGGTAGTCGCGGTTGTCTCGCGAAGGCGAGGCGGCGCCGGTCGGTACGTCGGGGCGATGATCCGTCGCCATGATCGCGGTAGAATGCGGCCGCTACGCAAGCTGGAACGGGGACACACCGCGCATGATCCACAGCTCCGCGCACGCCCGCGTCGGCCTGGTCGGCAATCCGTCCGACATGTACTTCGGCAAGACGATTGCGGCGGCCGTCACAAACTTCTCCGCACGCGTCACGCTGTGGCAAAGCCCGTCGATCGAGCTCAAGCCGCACCCGGTGAACGACCCGTTCGCGTTCGACGGGCTCGGGCAGTTGACGGAGAAGGTGCGCGTGGAGGGGTATTACGGTGGCGTCCGGCTTCTTTTCGCGACGTGCAAGAAGTTCTACGAGTTCTGCCGCGACCGGGACGTGGCGCTACCCGATCGCAACTTCACGCTATCCTACGACACGACGATTCCGAGGCAGGTGGGTCTGGGCGGCTCCAGCGCGATCATCACCGCCACGGTGCGCGCGCTGATGGAGTTCTACGGCGTCCGCCCCCATGTCGACGTGCAGCTTGCAGAGCTCCCCAGCCTCGTCCTGAGCGTCGAGACCGAGGAGCTGGGGATCACGGCGGGTCTGCAGGATCGGGTCGTACAGACATACGGCGGCACGGTGTTCATGGACTTCGACGAGCCGACGATGATCGCTCAGGGACACGGCACGTATAGCCGGCTCGACTCGGCCTCACTCCCTCCGCTGTTTCTGGCGTACACGGCCATCGGTTCCGAGTCCGGTAAGGTGCACAACGACGTCCGATACCGCTACGAATCCGGCGACGCTGAGGTGATCGCGGCGATGCGGGAATTCGCGACCTATGCGGTCGCTGCCCGCGATGCCCTAGGCGCCGGCGACCACACGCGATTCGGCGCCATCATGGACCAGAATTTCGACCTGCGCAGACGCATTTACGGCGACAAGGCCATCGGAGACCGCGACATGGAGATGGTGGACATCGCCCGACGCAACGGCTGTGCGGCGAAGTTCAGCGGGTCGCAGGGCGCCGTCGTGGGGATGTGCCTGGACCGGAGTCTTCGCGCGCACGTCCGGGACGAATACCTGGCCCGGGGGTTCCAGTTCGCGGAACTCGCGGTGCACGACCCGGATGCCGACTGAAGCGGCGGGCGATGTGCTGCGGCGCTGGCGTGTGGGCCTCCTCGCATGGGCGTCGTTCCTTGTCGGCTGCATCGCGGTGGGGGTGGCCGGCGGCAGATACTCCGCCGGATACATCCTGCCCGGCATGGTGGCGGGCGGATTTGTCGCCATCGCGGTGATCGCGCCGCGGCTGTGTCTGCTCGCGACGGTCGCGCTCGTGCCATTCTCCTTCCGGTTCTTCCTTCTCAACCGCGCCGAACTGGAGATGCCGACCGAGCCGTTGGTGGCGGCGCTGGTGGGCGCCTTCGCGCTCGACCGGAGCGTCGCGTATGCAACGCGGCGGCCCGTCGCGCGCAACCCGTTTCGCCTCCCGCTGATCTTCTTTGCGCTGGTGACGCTGGCGTCGGTGACACAGGCGGCGTCGCCGTTCGAGTCGGCCAAGGGCGCCGCGCGCGCGACGGCTTACGTCCTGCTGCCTTTCCCGGCGTACCTCGCCCTGCGTGATCGGCGCACGTTCGCACGGACGGTCGCCGTGGCGACGAGCGCAGGGCTGGTGGCGGCGGCGATCATGATGATGATCCTCATCCCTCGGATGGGCCGGCTCGGCCACTCCTCCGCCTTCGCGGGGACGCTGTTCGGCAACTACATGACGTACGGCGCCTACCTCACCGTGTTCATCCTGCCGCTGCTGTCGCTGCTGCTGTTCGACGACGACGCCCGCCGTCGCGCGGGCCGGCTTGCGATGTTCGCGGCATTTGGGGCGGCGCTGCTGCTGTGTCAGTCGCGCGGGGTGTGGGTTTCGCTCGCCGCGGGGGTCGGTTTCCTGCTGATGCTGCGTTCGGAGATGCCCTCTCGACGCAAGTGGGCAGTCCTCGCCGTGGCGCTGGGTCTCGGCGCGGTGATCCTGCTCATCCCGGGCGTCCGCGCGGCAGTGCTTGCGCGCGCGCTGACGATGGTGGACCCGGAGTTCGCGTCGAACAAGACGCGTCTGCTGCGCTGGGGATTCGCGCTCCTGATGTTCACGCAGAACCCGGTCCTTGGCGCGGG
>NYZG01000029.1 GCA_002687025.1 Candidatus Poribacteria bacterium | reverse complement strand
CCCGCCGAGCGAGGGTCCGGATTTCTCATCACATTAAACGTTGCCCGTCTGTCCACCTCCACTCCGCGCGTCGCCTGACGTTCTCCCCCGACTACACCCAAGCCGGCGAGTACACGATCACGGTCGAGGGCCGTCAGAGCGGTCAGGTCGTCCAGACCGACGAACTCCTGCTTGCCGTCACGGACGTGCGGGTTCTGTCGCTCACACCCTCGCAGGGCGTCGAGACCGCCGAGGGTGAAACCGCCCTCATCCAGGTGAACCGTGGCGTCGTCGCGCCGGACCTGACGATAGCCGCCCGCGACCTTCCGTCGAACGCGTCCTACGACCCATCGACCGACCTGCTGACGTTCACGCCCGATTTCAGGCAGGCGGGTGAACACACGCTGACCGTCGTCGCCATGCAGGATGGTCGCGAGGTCGGGTCCGAGACCGTCCGAGTCGTCGTGGCGAACGTCCCGAGCTTCACGCTCGATCCCGACGGCGCCCAATCCCTCGACGAAGGCGCCGAGGCGAGCGTGCAGGTGCTCAAGGCCGACGGTGTGGCCGACGACGTTGCCTTCGCCGTCACGGGCCTACCGCGGAACGCCGCCTACGACGACGGCGTCGGTTCGTTGCGTTTCGCCCCGGACTTCGCCCAGCAGGGAGCGTACACCGTGACGGTCGAGGCGTCCCAGGGCGGCCAAGTGGTCGACGCCGAGAGCGTCACGTTCACGGTAGCGAACGTGGATGTTCTGACCACCACTCCGTCCGGCTCGCACCGGGTCGACGAGGGTGCGAGCCTGACCGTCCGCGCCAATATCGCGACGGCAGCGGCCGGTGAGGTGACGCTGTCCGCGACCGGTTTACCGACGAACGCCGCCTTCAACCCGACAACGCGCGCCTTCACGTTCAGCCCGACCTTCGCCCAGGCTGGGTCGTATACACCGACCATCCGGGCGTCGCAAAGCGGCAGGACCGTCGAGGAGGAGACGCTCAGCATCACCGTCGTCGACATCAGCGTCCCGCCCACGGTCACGGCGACGGCTTCGACAGGCGCCGCGACGGGAGATGTCCGCATCGGCTACACGATAGTCGACTTCGACGGCGACCGGGTCAGCCTGGTCGTGGAGTACCGAGAGGGCGTTTCCGGCGCATGGGCCGAGGCGAGTGTAGACCGCGCCGTCACCAACACGGCGACGTACACCGGGTCGACCAACTGGCGCACCCGCGACGACTTTCCCTCCACCGGCGGCGTCGAGGTGCAGGTGCGCGTCACGCCTTCGGACTCGTCGTCGGGGACTCCGGCGACGACGAGCGCCTTTACGCTCGTGAACCTCCTCGGCGACTACGACGAGGACATGGACGTAGACTTCGACGACGTCGCGCTCTTCACACAGGCGTGGCGCGAGAAGGACGCGGGACGCGACATCGGCCCGACGACGGGAACGCCACCCGAGCTAGCGCCCGCCTTCGACGATGTCATCGACTTCGAGGATCTCGCGACGTTCATAGTCATGTGGAACTGGTCGGCGGAGAACGGCCCGCTCGCGGCGCCCGCCGTGGTGTCCGCGTCCGAGGCGTCGTCGGCGCTGGTCCGCGAGGCGATCGTCGACCGATCCGACTGGCGCCGTCAGCGCGTCAGCTTCGCCGCCGACGAGCCAACGGACCTGCTCGCCGCGCGGATCACGCTACGGTACGACCCGCGCCAGTTGCGGATACACGCCGCCGAGAGCAGCGACGAAGCCGCAGGCCGCGTACTCCTCAACCGCGTCGACGAGGAGCGGGGCGTCCTCGACATTCAGACGGCGTGGTTAGCCGAGGGCGCGTTGCGAGACACCCTCGCGTCTATCCAGGTAGAGAGCCTGCGCGACTTCGGCGCCGAGATACGCCTGACGTTCGACATCCGCGACCGCTTCAACACGTCGCGACGCGGCCAGGACGTGTTCCGCCTGCGCTTCGAGCCGCCACCCGCGAGCACGGCGCTCCTGCAGAACTACCCGAACCCCTTCAATCCCGAGACGTGGATTCCGTTCGAGCTGTCCGAGGACGCCGAGGTCACGGTGAGCATCTACAACGTAGAGGGCGCGCGCATCAGGACGCTGCATCTCGGCGAGCGAGCCACCGGCCGCTACCGTGATCGCGACCGCGCCGCCTACTGGGACGGCGCCAACGAACGCGGCGAACCCGCCGCAAGCGGTATGTACATCTGCGAGTTACGCGCGGGCGCGCATCGCGGAACCCGCCGCATGGTAATCCGCAAGTAACCCAGAGGCCAGGGCGTGCGCAGCGCTTGCGCGCGGGCCGAAGAAGGGGCAGGCCCCACGGCGTTCAGCAGGGCTACTCGACACCCACTTCAGTGGACGTCTTCCCTTGCTGGGGAAGACTGAGGTCGGGAGGCGGTGCGCGGACATGTCGCACGCGCCGACCGTGGCTCCGCCTGTCCAGCCATCTCACCGGGACAACTTGACCGATGCACCCAGNCGTTCAGGACCCGGAGTTCTACAACGGCGTCCGCGGTATTGCCGAGACGGTCATCACAGAATGGCCGAAATACCGACGACTCCTCAGTAGCGGCACGGTAGAGCGGCGATGGTACGAGCCCATCCCGCTTGGCGAAGGCGAAGACTCATCGCCGGACTTCCGCGAGTGTTCGGAGAAGGTTGAGCTGTACAGCGACTTCGCCGCCACGCCCGTACATGTCGAGATGTGGCGCGTCTCACAGGCATTCCTCGCCGATGGGAAGCGGCTGCGCTACTTCGCGCCGAGAATGGCCGACGATCCAGTTGATCGCGCACACGCGCCGATGTGGCTGATGGGCCTCATCTCTCACTTTCTGGTGTATCTCGTGCACCAACACGCCGAGTCCGGCGAGCTCCCTGCAGACGACTTCGACGAAGTCTACGTTCATATGGAGAGAGGTTTGCTGTCTCGGGAAGTAGGGGTGCACGTGATCGTGCCTATCCTTAACGTCCAGTTCCCGTCGGTGGCGGAGGATGCCCCGTTCAAGCTCACGGACGATGTGTCGGTCGTCAAGCTGACACGCGCGATGCAGATCGCCCGCATGCGGCCCGCGTGGCTGCTTAGAGGCCCTATCAGAATGAGGATTCGAGCGTCTGCAAGCAGATCAACGAGCAAGCGATGTCGACGAACGCCTCGTGAAGTTCTGGTCGCCGCTCATACCGCACTCTCAGCCTTCGGTTCTGATGCAACCACGCGAGAGTTCTCTCGACGACCCACCGGCAAACACCCAACCCGCTACCGTGCGGGCTGCCTCGTTTCGCCAAGTGTGGACGGATTCCCCGCTTCCGAAGCTCTCGGCGATGTGGCTGGGAATCGTACCCACGATCGCCATACACCTGAGCGGGCCGTCGGCGAGGACGACCAGGCTTTCCTTTCACCGGTGGGATCGCATCAACCAAAGGTAGCAACTCCGTGATGTCGTTCCGGTTCGCTGCGGTCAGAATCGCCGCGAGAGGGATTCCATTGGCGTCGGTGATGAGATGGCGCTTGCTGCCCAGCTTGCGCCTGTCCACTGGACTGGGGCCTGTTTTTCCCCCCGCCACCAACCGCGCGAACAGAAGCGCTGTCAACGACCGCCCGGGACCAGTCGATCTTGTCCGCGGCGCGCAACCTGGCAAGCAGCGTGGCATGCAACTTCTCCCACACGCCTGCCTGCTGCCAATCCCGCAGACGTCGCCAGCATGTCATGCCCGAACCGCATCCCATCTCCTGAGGCAGCATCTCCCACGGAATGCCGCTTTTCAGCACAAACAGGATGCCGGTCAACGCCTTCCGATTCTCGATCGGTTTCCGACCGGGGTATCGATACCGTCGTGGCTTGGGCGGCGGAAGCAGCGGCTCCACCATCTCCCACAGAGCATCCGTCACAAGTTCCTTTGCCATGTGCCCTCCCCCGAGGAGGACCGTACCATACTCTTTCTGATAGGGCCTCTTAGAACAACGAGGGGCCGGAGCCCGGCTCGTGGAGCTGGTAAGGAACTCCACGCCAGGGCGTATTCGCGCGACGCTCTATCAGGGCTGCCGCTCCACCGAACACGGAGCCTGCCGCGACAGCCTACGCCATGCGACCACACGGGGTCGGTCGGCGCCCCTTTGACGCCCTCTCACTGCGGAACTAGCATGTGCAGGACGCGCCGAACGCATAGGGGAGGCTGTGCCGATATGAAACGGCTACTGATGGCATCGGCGATGACTCTGATAGCCGCTGCGCTGCTACCGACCGAAGCGGCGGCAGATTTGACGGCGGGGTTGGTCGCGTACTTCCCGTTGGACGAGGGCTCGGGAGCCGTCGCTGGCGACGCGACGGGGAACGTCCCAGACGGCGAGATGATAGGCGGCGCTCAGTGGGACTCCGCGACGAAGAAGGCCGGCGCCTCCGCCGTCACGTTCGACGGCTCCAGCGGCCTCATCGAGTTCGAGCCGTTCGACGTCGAGGGCAGCGGCATCACGTTGGCGGCGTGGATACAGCCCGAGTCGTTCGGCATCGGCGACGGGCGCATCATCACCAAGGCTAACGAGTGGTTGGCCGACGACCACTGGTGGATGTTCAGCACCATCGACGGGAACGTCCTGCGCTTCCGACTGAAGACCGACGACGGTCAGGCCGTTCCCACGCTCATCGCCACGAACCTGGGCGACCCGCTGAAGGTCGGGCAGTGGCATCACGTCGCCGCGACGTGGGACGGCGCGGACATGAAGCTCTGGCAGGACGGCGCCGAGGTCGGCGCGCTGCCGAAGGGCGGTGACAAAGTCGCCGTGGACGACGGCGTGAAGGTAGCCATCGGCAGCCAACCCACCGACGCCTTCGCCGCCGACGCGGCACGCGTCAAGAAGTACTTCCACGGCACGATCGACGATGTCGTGATCTACAGCCGCGCGCTCGACGAAGGCGAGATCGGCGACCTTGCGGGCGGTCTATCGCCGGACCTGGCCGTGGACCCGCGCGGCAAGCTCGCGACCGCGTGGGGAACGCTGAAGCGATGAACGGGAGAACATGAGCGATGACAATGAGGTCTCCCAGCCGCCATGCCCGATTGACAGCTATTGGCGCGTGCCGCATGCCCAGTGGTGATGAGAGGAAGGGATAGCCGGTGCAGGTAGAACTCACCTCAGAGCAGGAAAAACTCGTCAACGACTGGATCGAGGCTGGCGCCTATGGCAGCGCGCAGGAAGTCATCGCTGACGCGCTTGCGCGCCTCGTCGAGGACGAGATCGTAGCGGGCCACGATCAGGACGAACTCAGGGCATCTCTTCGTCGGTCCAGAGAGCAGTTCGATCGAGGCGAAGGCAAGCCGTGGGATGTCGGCGACTTCATCGCTCGCGGTGAAAAGCGACTCGCGGAACGGTCACCTACTAAGGCCCGTGCCTGAACCGAGCGTCTCCCCAGAGGCGCAGACCCAGCTTGACGCCATCTACGATTACGTCGCCGACCGAGACCCCGAAGCGGCGCGTCGCATGTCCGGCCGTTTCGACGAGGTGTTCCTTCTCCTCGCCAACAGTCCCCACCTTGGGCGGGGCCGGTCACGCCTCCTTCCAGGCGCTCGCAGCTTCGCCGTCGGAAACTACGTGGTGTTCTATTCGCCTATCGCGGACGGGATCGAAGTGCATCGCGTGCTCTACGGCGGGAGAGACCTGGAGCGAGCGACACGGGAATAACGCCGCCGTTCCTAGCGGCGTACTGGTTTGAACGGCCGGGGAAGCAGGTCTGTGGTCGCCTTGATGGGTGATCCCGCCCCGCCGTATGATACGCACGCGCGCGGACGACCGACGCCCAACCCAAGAAGGCCGACAATGAAACTGCTGCAATACCACGACCCCGGCGAGGGCAAGCGCGTCGGCGTGCTTACGCGCGAGGGCGCGATCATCGACGTGACGACCGACGAAACGCCCGGCGTGTTGGAGTTGCTGCAGGTCGCCGCGGCCGACAGCGTCAGCCTGAACATACTCGTCGCGGAGATGCAGGAGCGCGCCTCGGCCGGGCGTCCCGCTCCGGCGCCGTGGGAGCAGGACTCGAGCGAGGAGCTCAGCTTCGAGACCATCCACGTCGCCCCGACCGAAGACGGCTACCACCTACGCACTCCCATCGACTCTCCCGAAGTGTGGGGATGCGGCGTCACCTACAAGCGCAGCTCGGATATGCGCGACGATGACAGCGAATCGGACATCTACTCCCGCATCTACGCAGCCGATCGCCCGGAGATATTCTTCAAGGCGACTCCACGCTGCATCGTCGGCTCGAATCAGCCCATAGGCATACGTCGAGACTCCAAGCTGACCGCGACGGAACCCGAACTCGCATTCGTCATCGGCGAGGGCGGCGAAATCGTTGGGTATACGCTCTGCAACGACGTCTCCGCGTGGGACATCGAGCGCGAGAACCCGCTCTATCTGCCACAGTCCAAGATGTACAACGGCTGCTGCGCCTTAGGCCCGACCTTCGTCACGCCGGCGGAACTCGACGACCCGTACGACCTCGACATAAGCTGCGTGATCCGCCGCGGCGGGGACACCCTCTGGGAAGGCTCCGTCAACACCGAGCAGATCAACTGGAAGCTCGAGGACCTCGCCGAATATCTCATGCGCGACAACGACTGCCCCGTCGGAACGGTCGTATCGACTGGGACGGGCATCATCGTCCCCAACGACCTGCCGTTGCAGGCTGGCGACATCGTGGACATCTCCTGCGACGAGCTCGGCACGCTCTCGAATCCCGTCGTGCAGTTCGGTTAGCGGCTCCCCGGAAGAGAGACCATGGCGAAGTTCTTCAAGTACAAGACCCTCGACATGCTGCGCGAGGACGTCGAGCAGTTGGGCGTAAAGGTCCGCCTCGAAGACGAGTTGCGCGCGTGTCTGGAGCCGCTCGATGTCGGCGGGCGCACCGTAGGCAACCGGTTCGCCATCCACCCCATGGAGGGATGCGACGGCGAGTTGGACGGCAAACCCGGCGAGCTCACCATACGCCGGTGGGAGCGCTTCGGAGCCGGCGGCGCCAAGCTCATCTGGGGAGAGGCCACGGCCGTCGCGGAGGAGGCGCGGGCAAACACGCGCCAACTGCTCATTAACGAGGACAATCTCGCCTCGCTGGCGGACATGCTCGAACGCACGCGGAAGGCGCATCGCGACTCCATGGGAGGCGACGGCGACCTGCTCATCGGCCTACAGCTCACGCACTCCGGTCGGTACTCATACAAGGGGCCGCTGATCGCGCAGCACGACCCGGTGGTCGACGCCGTGACCATCGCGGACAAGAAGAAGCGCCTCTTCGTCACTGACGAGTACCCCATACAGACCGACGACGAACTGAAGGCCGCGGGCGACGCCCTGGTCGAGGGAGCGCGTCTCGCCGCGAGGGCCGGCTTCGACTTCGTCGACATCAAGCAGTGCCACCGCTACCTCCTGTCCGAGCTGCTCGCCGCGCGCATGCGACCGGGGCCGTACGGCGGCTCCTACGAGAATCGCACCCGCCTGGCCCGCGAGGTCATCGGGCGCATGAAGGACGAACTGGGCGACCGGCTGATCCTGGCGTCCCGACTCAACGTGTACGACGGCGCCCCATTCTTCCAGGACCCCGACACGGGCGCGGGAAGCCCCAAGGACATGCCCACTCCCTACATTGGCGGATGGGGAACGAACCCGGACAATCCCCTCGTACCGGACTACACGGAGCCGACGCAGTACGCGCGGGACATGGAGAAGTGGGGCATCCGGCTGCTCAACATCTCGATGGGCAGCCCCTACTACAACCCGCACGTCGGTCGCCCGTTCGAGCGTCCGCCGATCGACGGCTACACGTCGCCCGAGCATCCGCTGATCGGCGTGGAGAGACACTTCGACGCCGCGGCGGTGATACAGGCCGCCACGCCGAACGTGCCCGTAATCGGCACGGGGTATAGCTGGCTCCAGCACTTCTTCGCCAATGCCGGCGAGGCCAACCTGCGCGACGGTCGCGTCTCCATGATCGGAGTGGGTCGGGGCAGCCTGGCTTACCCGGACTTCGCGAAAGACGCGGTGGAGAAGGGCCAACTGGCGCGGAACAAGGCGTGCGTAGCCGTGAGCTACTGCACCGCGCTCATGCGCGCGAAGCACAACGACATGGGTCAATACCCGACGGGGTGCGTCCCCCGCGACAAGCCGTACGCCGACATCTACAAGCACGCCCTAGCCACCGACCCGACGCGCGACGCCTAGCCCATCAACCCGGCCGTCGGTTGGGTTCGCGTCTCCCTGCCGCTACATATTGGCATGGACGCATGCTGACGCCCAGGACCGGGCCGGGGCCGCGTCTGTCAATCACGGGAGGATAGCTATGAGGGCGCCTACGGTCGGGCGATGGGCCGCGGCTGCTGCCGCCTTCGGTTTGGCGGTTACGATCGCGGCTGCCCAGGAGGAGAACCTGGTCACTAGGGCGTGTCTGACAAATGCTTGACCCACACGACGATGGCTCCGATGAGGACGAAGGCATGGTAGTTCCACGCGCGTTTG
>NYZG01000028.1 GCA_002687025.1 Candidatus Poribacteria bacterium | reverse complement strand
GCGTCGTCTGGCCATCGGCCCACGAGTACATTTCGGTTATGAGGCGCCGATGCCACCTCGAGTACATTTTCAATGAGGCAAGTCGGACCCTCGACGAACAGGGCCTCTACCATCAGTCTCGGTGAGGAGCCCGGCAGTGAGTGACATGGCCTTCCGAGTGACGCAGAGCCCCGAAGGAACGGCGGCGCGACGCGGCGTGCTCACGACTCCGCACGGCATCGTCAACACGCCCGCGTTCATGTCCGTCGGCACCAAAGCGACGGTGAAGACGATGGCGCCCGACGAACTGCGGGCGTGCGGCGCGGAGATCGTGCTGGCGAACACGTACCACCTGTTCTTACGCCCCGGACACGAGCTGATCGCGGCGGCAGGCGGGCTGCACGGCTTCATGGCGTGGGATGGGCCGGTTCTCACCGACTCGGGCGGGTTCCAGGTGTTCAGCCTGGCGGCGAGCCGGAAGCTAACCGAGGAGGGGGCCGAGTTTCGATCGGCGATCGACGGCGCTAAGCTGATGCTCTCGCCGGAGAAGGCGACCGAGGTGCAGAACGCCCTGGGAGCGGACATCATCATGATGTTCGACGAGTGCGCGCCGCATCCGAGCGATCGGTCGTATGTCGCGGACTCGATGGAGCGCACGCTCCGGTGGGCGGAACGGTGTATCGCCGCACACACACGCGAGGACCAGCAGCTGTTCGGCATCGTGCAGGGCGGGATGTACGAGGATCTGCGGCAGATGAGCGCGGAACGCACCGTCGCCCTCGACTTCCCGGGGTACGCTATCGGGGGGTTGGGCGTGGGGGAGGAGAAGCCGCTTCTGTACGACATGGTCGCGCACACCGCGCCGCTGCTGCCGGCTGACAGGCCCCGCTACCTGATGGGCATCGGCACGCCGGAGGACATCCTGCACGCGGTGCGCTGCGGCGTGGACATGTTCGACTGCGTCCTTCCTACGCGAAACGCCCGCCACGGCTTCCTGTGGACATCGACCGGGCCTGTACGCATCCGCAACGCGCAGTACCGTGAGGATCTGACGCCGCTCGACGCCGCATGCGACTGCTCGACATGCACGCGGTTTACGCGGGCGTATCTCCGTCACCTGTACGTGGAGCAGGAGGTGCTCGCGGCTCGTTTGCTGACGAACCACAACCTGCACTTCTACCTGCACATGATGCTGGGCGTGCGCGACGCGTTGAGCGTCGGGGACGCGGCCGCGCTGTCGTCGCCGGCCGAAGCGCTGTTTCTGCGCGGGATCGCCACGAAGGAGAAGGGGCGCCCCTAGGCGCCCCTCTGGTTCGCGCCGTGTATCGCGGGGCCCGTCAGGAAGACGGGCGCACCATCTTGTCTAGCTGCATCGCCTCGTCGAATGCGGCCTCGTCGAGGAGGCCGAGCTCCAGGACGACCTGCCTTAGCGTCTTGTCCTCGAGGTACGCCTGCTTGGCGACCTTCGCGGCGTTGTCGTAGCCGATGCTCGGGCTGAGCGCGGTTACGAGCATTAGGGACGTCTCCACCAGCTCCTGGATGCGTCCTTCGTTCGGCTCGATGCCCTCGGCGCAGTTCACGCGGAACGACGTCGTCGCGTCCGCCAGCAGGCGGATGGACTGCAGCGTGTTGAGGATCATCACCGGCTTGTAGACGTTGAGCTCGAAGTTCCCGAGGGCGCCCGCGAAGGTCACCGCGGCGTCGTTCCCGATCACCTGCGCGCAGACCATCGTGAGGGCCTCGGCCTGCGTGGGGTTGATCTTGCCCGGCATGATGCTGCTGCCCGGTTCGTTCTCGGGGATTCTCAGCTCGCCGATGCCGCAGCGCGGGCCGCTCGCCAGCCATCGCACGTCGTTTGCGATCTTGTGGAGGCTGCAGGCGATCGCCTTGAGCGCGCCGGAGGTTTCGACGATAGCGTCGTGCGCGGCCAGGGCCTCGAATTTGTTCGGCGCCGACACGAACGGGAGGCCGGTGCGCCTGGCGATCGCGGCGGCCGTGCGTCCCGCGAACTCCACGTGGGCATTCAGCCCTGTGCCGACGGCAGTGCCGCCGAGTGCGAGCTCATACAATCGGGGCAGCGCTCGATCGAGGGCCTGGATGCCGTAGTCTACCTGCGCGGCATAGCCGGAGAACTCCTGCCCGAGGGTCAAGGGCGTGGCGTCCTGCAGGTGGGTCCGACCGATCTTGATGACGCTGTCGAAGGCGTCGGCCTTGGACGCGAATACGTCGCGCAGCTCCGCGAGCGCCGGCTGCAGCAGGCGCACGATCTGCTCGGCGGCCGAGATGTGCATCGCCGTTGGAAAGGCGTCGTTGGTGGACTGCGCCTTGTTCACATGGTCGTTGGGGTGAACGGGGTCCTTGCTGCCTAGCTCTCCGCCCAGCGTTTCAATGCCACGGTTCGAGATGACCTCGTTCACGTTCATGTTCGTCTGCGTACCGCTACCGGTCTGCCAGACTACCAGCGGGAAGTGGTCGTCGAGCTTCCCGTCGACCACCTCCTGTGCGGCCCTCTGCACGATGTCCGCCGTGTCGTCGTCTATCAGCCCCAGGCCGGCATTCACCTCGGCCGCGGCCTGCTTCACGATCCCAAAAGCGCGGATAAATTCGCGCGGGAATCGCTCGCTGCCGATCTTGAAGTTCATGAGCGATCGCTGCGTCTGACACCCCCAGTACCGGTCTGCCGGCACTGCGAGCTCGCCCATACTGTCCTTCTCTANGCGGTGNTCNTCGCNCATNGTCGGGGTCCTTTCCCTGTGCTACTGGTCGTNCGTTGTCGCGCCCGCGAAGATGTCCTGGATGTCGTGGAGCANCGAGACGGCGTCGCCCCAGGGGCGCTGGAAGGCGTTCCTGCCCACGATNGAGCCGTTGGAGCCGCCGTGTGCGAGGGCGGTGACCTCGTCGATCACGTCCTGACGTCCCCTGTTCACGCCTCCAGAGTTGATGACAATCCTCTTGCCGTCAAACGCCGACCGCATGACCAGGCGGATGCGATCCGCCAGCGTGTCGATGGGGACGTTGACGTACGTGGCGGCGGAGCCCGGGAACGCCAGATGGGCCGTCGGCGGCTTGNCCTTGATGATGTGGGCGCCGAGNTGCGCCGCNATGTGGACCGCGTAGCACACGACATCCAAGGCCGTCTCCGCATCCNTGCCGCCCAGGCCCGAGCCGCGGGAGTAGGCCCATAGCACGACTACGATGCCCGCGGACCTGGNGTCGCGCGCCAACTCGCGGACCTGTTCGTACATCTCGCCAGCGTGCCTGGAGCCTGGATAGATCGCGAAGCCGACCGCTTCGCATCCGAGCCGGGCGGCGTCGTCCACCCACGACGTGACCGCGAGCTTCGGATCGTCGGCGTCGGGCATCATCAGGTCGTGTGAGTTGACCTTCAGGATCGTCGGGATATCGTGTCGACGGATCTCGTCGTGGGACGCCTCGACGAAGCCAAGGGGAGCCGAATACGCATTGCACCCCGACTCCGCCGCCAAGCGCACGTGGTAGTCCGGGTCGTANCCGTCAGGCACGGGCTCGAAGCTGGGGCCGGGGCCGTGCTCGAATCCCTGGTCGACGGGAAGGACGACGAACTTCCCCGTGCCGCCTAGCCGGCCATGGTCAGCGATGCGCCGCAGATTACGCGCCTGCATGTCCGTGAGGGCGGGGTAGTAGCTCAGGAGGCGGCCCGTCGGATCGTGACTCATCTGCGCCCTTCTCAGAGTATGGGGCCGAGGACCCACGGGCAGAATTCCAACTCGCCGACGCCGGCGATCTCGCTCTTGGTCTGCTTGCCCGAGGCGACGGCTATCACGTCCTCGAATATGGCCATGCCGACGTCCTGCACGGAGCCACCTTCGACGGCGTCGCCCGCGTTGATGTCCATGTCATCGATCATGTGATGGTAGAGCCGGGAGTTGGTCGCGATCTTGATGGACGGGACGGGCTTGAAACCGAACACGCTGCCCCTGCCGGTGGTGAACAGGACGACATTGGCGCCGCCAGCCACCATCCCCGTGACCGAGACGGGGTCGTATCCGGGCGTGTCCATGACGACGAAGCCCGGCTCCGTCATTGGCTCGGCGAATTCGTACACGGCGNTCAGGGGCGATGTCCCGCCCTTTGCGATGGCTCCCAGAGACTTCTCGTAGATGGTCGTCAGGCCACCTTCCTTGTTCCCGGGCGTGGGGTTGTTGTCGATCTCGGCGCCGTGGGTCGTCGCGTAGTTCTCCCACCAGCGNATGCGTCCTACGAGCTTCTTGCCGACCTCCTCGCTCACGGCGCGTGCCGTCAGCAGATGCTCGGCGCCGTACATTTCGGTGGTCTCGGCGATGCAGTGCGTCCCGCCGTACCTGACGAGCTCGTCTCCGCAGACGCCTACGGCTGGGTTCGCGGTGATGCCGGAGTTGGCGTCGGACCCGCCGCATTCGGCGCCGATGGTCAACTTCGAGACGGGCTGAGGCGTGCGGACGCACTCGTTCGCCGCCGGGAGCATCTCCTGTACGGCGCGTATGCCCGCGTCGATCGCCTTCCGAGTGCCGCCCTCCGCCTGAATCGAGATTGTCTTTGGGGGCTGCCTGATCGCGTCAATCCGCANCAGGCCGTGGTTGTGCACCAAGTCGACGATCTGGTTGACCTCGCAGCCCAGCCCCATGAGGACATAACCGAAGATGTTTGGGTGTCTCGCGAAGCCGGCGAGCGTCCGCTGTAGCTGGACGTAGTCGGCGCCNCCCAGATTCGTGCCACATCCGCCCTTGTGCGTGATCGCCAAGACGCCGTCGACGTTCGAGTAGCCTGTCAGCGCCGCCTCGTCGAATTCGCGAGCGACGTAGGACGACACGCTGGCGGAGCAGTTNACAGTGGNGATCACGGCGATGTAGTTGCGCGTNCCGACGCCACCGTCTGGGCGGGCGTAGCCGTCGAAGAAGCGCATGTGCGACGCGGGATACGGCTCGAGAGGGGTTGCCTCGGCGGCAAACCGGTAGTCGCGCTCGAAGTCGCGCACGCTGACGTTGTGGACGTGCACGTGCGAGCCGGCCGTGATGTCGTCGGTGGCAAACCCGATGGTCTGCCCGTACTTGCGCACAGGGACGTCCGCGGGAATGTCGCGTAGGGCGAACTTGTGACCGGGTCGTATGGCGCCCGCCAGGTTCAGTTCGGAGCCGTCATCCAGCGCCAAAGCCGTCGGCGCGATGAGCTCGCGCGCTACGGCCACATCGTCGCCAGGGCGGAGAAGGACGGCCTTCTCACTCAGTCGGGTGACGGGCATGCGCGGGTCTCCTTCACAGGGAAGATGATACGCCGTATAACAGCGGGCGGCGCGTCAGAGCGCGCGAAATCGCGCCGGTCGATTGTAGATTTCGGACTGCACCCGGTCAAAGCCCAGGGGGCGTACGCATGGACGACCCGCGGATATGCATCGTGGGGGCAGGAGCCCTCTCGTCGCGACGGATTTACCCGTACATCGGGGCGGCAGGGGCCGCGCTCGCGGGGGTGTGCGACCTCGACGGCGAGAAGGCACGCCGCAACGCACGGCGGTTTGGGGGCGCCGTCTACTCGGACATGCGCGCGATGCTCGACGCGGAGCGCCCGGACGGCGTCATCGTGTGCGTTGGGCCGGAGGGGCACGCGGAGCTGGCCCCAGAGGTGATGCGGCTCGGGTATCCGGTGTACACCGAGAAGCCGCCCGCGCCGACCGCGGCGGCCGCTCTGCGCGTCGCCCGCGTGTCCGCGGAGACCGGGATGCTGTGCACGACAGCCTTCAAGAAGCGGTACAGCACTGGGTACACGCGGGCCAAGCAGTGGGTGGATTCCTTCGCCGCAGACGACCTGTACTCACTGTCCGTGGACTACGCCTCGGCGCAGTACAGCAACGANNGCCCGCGAAGCTCGTTCCTGCTCGACTTCGCCATACACCTCATCGACGCCGTGTCGTACCTCTTCGGGGAGGCGGACGAGGTGTTCGCGTTCTCGAAGGGTCTCGACGCCTACGCCGTCAGCATCCGGTTCCGCAGCGGAGCGGTCGGGTCGATGAACCTCAACTGTGGCCGCTCGTTCGCGGTGCCGACGGAGGAGGTCGAGCTCACGGCCCGAGGCGCCAACTGGATGACGCTGCACAATTCCTCGTGCTGGCGCATCGTCGAAGGGGGCAAGCCGACTGAGTGGCGGGAGCCTCCCACGTTCACCAGCTCGGGCGACAGCGGAAACGACACCGGACACCTGGCCGAGATCGTCGACTTCCTCGCGGCAATACAGGAGGGCCGGTCGACGCGGTCCTGCATCGCGGCGAGCTACCGAAGCATGGTCCTGTACGAAGCCATCGCCGCCTCGGCGGCGTCGAGTCAGCCGGTGAAAGTGGCATATGAACAGGTGTAGGGCATGCATCGTCGTGGCAGCTACGCTCGCGGCCGCCTTCCACATGGCGGCCTTCGCTTCTCCGCATGCGGGCCTGCTGGCGGGAGCCGCTGCGGTCGACATCACGCCTCCGACGGGCTTCCCAATGTGGGGCTACGGGGATCGGCACGATTCTCCGAGCGTGGGCGTGCTCGATCCGCTGTACGCGAAGGCTCTCGTGCTGCAATCCGGCGATGACAAGGTCGCGCTCGTCGGCCTCGACCTGGGTCGTTCGCCGACGAGAGACGCCATGGCGACGATACGGGCCGCGGTCGCGGCGCAGGCGGGCGTCGAGACGGTGATGATCGTCGGTTCGCACACGCACCACGGGCCGGTCATCGAAACCGAGTCGTGGCCCACGCCCGAGTCGCCGTACGTCCGTACGTTGGAGCGGGAGCTCATCGGCGTGATCGTGGAGGCCGCGGCCGCGACCACCTCGGCTCACGTTGCCGTGGCAACGCGCGAAGTCACACTGAACCGGAACCGCCATTGGAAGGGCGACGACCCACCGATCGACCGCGAGCTATGGGTGCTCCACGTGACGACGCCGGACGGCGCCGCCATCGCGACACTTGTGCGGTACTCGGCCCACCCAACCTTGGAAGCCGAGGAGCGGATGGAATACTCCGCGGAGTACCCGGGCCACCTGATGCGCGCCGTCGAGTCAGCGACCGGCGGAGTGTGCGTGTTCATGCAGGGAGCGGCCGGTGATCTGTCGGCAGCGCCCGAGGGAGAGCGGAGCCCGGCTTCGATGGGCGGGCAACTGGCGGACGCGACGCTGGCTATGCTGGCGGAGCTGACGCCGGTCGCGGTCGAGGACGTTCGCATCGACTCACGTGAGGACGATTTCGCGTTCGACTCCCGCGTCGACTGGTCGAATCGGCTGATCGTGAGGGCATACTCAGAAGCGTTCTACCCGGGCATTGTCGAAGCGTACGTCGCGGAGTTCGAGGGCGGCTTCCGTCCGCATCTCACGACGGTGCTGCTGACAGCGTCGGGTCTGGACCTGGCCTTTGTGGGGGTGTCGGGCGAGCTGTTCTGCGACCTGGGCATCCGGCTGGCGCGGCTGTCTCCCGTGCCGACGATGGTGTTCGGCTACTGCAACGGGCACCAGCTCTACTTCCCGACGATCGAGGCCGCGGCGATGGGCGGTTACGGCGGCGGGCCGGAGGTCGCGCCCATTGAGGTAGGCGGCCCCGAGGCCATGATGGACCGCGCGCTCGTCCGCATCCTCGAGATGCGGGGCGACCTGTAGCGACCTGACGTTCAGAGGCCAGGCGCGTTGACTGACATCTCGGCCTCGAGGTCGGTCACCAGAGCCGTGAATTCAGGGTCGTGTCGATGCGGCCCGAATTCATCCGATGCAGCGATCGCCGCGAGCAGCTCTTCGGGCGACGGTTCGCGGAGCGTTGCGGACAGTTGGGCCGCGCGGCGCAGCGCCTCGAAGAGGCCTGCGCGATCCTCGATTCGTGCCATGCCGCGCGAGATGAGCAACGCTACGGCCGCATCGTCGCGTGTGGTGTCGAGGGCGTCCCAATACGCGCTTCGGGCCGCGTCGGGCAAGCCTTGGCGCTCGTAGATGGCGCCGGCGCGGTACACAGGCCACGCGCGGCCCTGGTGCAGGCGCAACGCCTCCTGATAACTTGTGAGCGCCTCGTCGTAGCGTTCCATGTCGAACAGGCAGTCGGCCTGCGCCTCTAGGAGTTCGGCGTCCGTGGGGAAGTCCTCCAGCGCGACATGCGTCAGCGCCAGGGCCTCCTCATCACGATCACGCGCGCGAAGGAGCGCTACAAGACGACGTCGGGGCAGCGGGTTCTCGGGCGCGTCCGTAACCTGAGCGCGGAGCGCCTCCTCCTGAGCCGCGAGCGCGCTCGCCTCCATCTCCTCCATCACGCCGGAATCGAAAAGGGGTTCGAACGCCTCGTCGGCGCGGCAGGCAGCCAAGAGCTCCGGCGCCTCCGCGACCGCATCGCGCAGACGCGCAGCCGCTTCGTCCACGTCGCCATCGGTCAGGTGCAGGCGGGCCGCAAGGTAGGCCGCTCGCGCTC
The DNA here is from genome assembly GCA_002687025.1 of Candidatus Poribacteria bacterium. Lineage (GTDB taxonomy): Bacteria > Poribacteria > WGA-4E. The sequence continues at coordinate 3,059 of NYZG01000028.1, read as the reverse complement.
GGGTCTGGGCATCATCGTCCTGGGCGAGGACGGCGTACTCGGCGTGGGCCGCTTCGGCGCGGCCCAGGACCTCGTAGTATTCAGCCAGCAGAAGGCGCGCGGCAGCATCTTCGGGCGCGCCGGCAAGCTGTTCTGCGATTGCCCGTACCGCTGCCTCGTACACGGCCCTGAACGCATCGGTGGACCGGATGTCGTCGAAGGACGCGTTGTTGACGAGGGTGACCTGCTGGGGATCGGCCTCGATGAGCGCGGCCAGCCGCGACGCGACATCGTCGGCCCGGCCGAGCTCGGCGTAGGCCTCGATCGCCTTGCGCGCGACGATGGCGTCCGCCGGGTCTGCATCGACCAACGGCAGGAGCTCGCGCGCGGCGGCTTCGTATTGGCCTTGTTGGATCAGCCGTTCGGCTTGGGCGATCGTGCGGGCTCGTCTTCCTCGATCGCGCCAGCGCTGGATGATGCTCATGTGTGGGCGGCGCTCAGTCGTCGCGCGTGGCGGACACGACGACGAATGTATCGCCCAGGTTCAACTGAGCCGCGGCGTAGTCGGGGCTGAGCTCGAGGGCGTGTTTGAAGCACTCCATCGCCTCTTCGTAAGATCCGCGGTACCGGTGGGCCATGCCCAGGTTGTTGTGCGCGACGTAGTGGCCGGGGCTCAGCTCCAAGCACGCGGTGTAGGCGCGGATGGCGTCGTCGTAGCGTTCCATGCGGTTGTAGCAGAAGCCTAACCCGAAGTAGCTCTCGGAGTGGTCGGCGTCCACGTCGAGCGCCTGCTGGTACCGTTCGACGGCCGACTCGTAGTCGGCTTCCAGCCTGTGCAGTTCCGCCAATTCGTAGTAGGTCGGGGCGTGCTCGGGATTGCACCGGATTGCGCACTTGTAGTAGCGCACGGCGGCTTCCCGCTCGCCCTTCTCGGCGTAGAGGTGGGCCACAAGCAGGTACGGGTAGAAGTGCTCGGGATGGAGTTCGATGGCCTGGTAGGCCGTCTCGACGGCGACTTCACGGTTGCCGCTCTCACGATGCGCCAGGCTAAGGTTGCACAGGGCGTAGACGTTCTGGTTGTCGCGGTCTACGACGGCGTCCCACGCCCGTATGCGCACTTCGATGTCTACCGGCGGCTCGAGCTGCTCCAGGGCAAAGGCGGCTCTGAATCTCACCTCACGGTTCTCGTCGTCCAGGGCCGTCATGAGCGGCTCCGCGGCCCCTCCGTCGGCCGACGCGCCGAGAGCGTCGGCGGCCTTCGCTCTCACGCTGGGATGTGGATCACGGAGCCTCGGGAGCAGGGCTCCCAGAGCGCCGTCCGTGTCTTCCCATCCCAACTCGGAAAGCCGCTGGATGGCCTCCTCGCGCTTGCGTGGGTTCGCGTGTGCCAGTTGTTCGATGTATGCCCCGGCGGTCATGGCATCGGATTCGTCGAGGGGCGTTTCCGAGTCGCTCGCAGGACTTACACGCTTCCGGGCGCCGACGTGGCCCTCGAAGACCCCGTGGTCCTTCCACGCTCGCGGCGTCCGACCGGAGAAACTGTCCAAAGACTCCACTGTCGCTCCGCCTTCCCTCCGATAGGTGGCTTGGGTTCATGCGTTACTTTCTACGGCGGGAGGGTGTCGCCGGAGACAGCTATTTCGTCGGATCAGTTCGCCTCGCGGACGGGGCCGTCCTCGACGCGGGTGAGCATATCGGCGAAGGCTTCCGAACCGTCGTCATGCCATGTTTCCAGGCGGACGTCGCGGTGGCCCACTGGCATGCCGCGCGCCTTGAAATCCTGCCGGTACGCGTCGGCGTTTCGGTAGTGCGCCGTCTGCCCGTCCGCGAATGTCACGGTGTGTATCCACCGGGGGTGCTCTGCCTCTACGGGGGGCTGCACGCGGAAGCGCTCGAGCGCGTCCTCGTCGAGGTGGATACCGAGGCCGACGTCGTCCCCTACCTCGATGTGGCCGTCATTGACGTCGAGTGATGGCGTCACCATCTGGTCCGCGTAGATGTTCATGCAGGTGATGGCGGGCCACGTCGCGTTCTGTAGCGCCACGCCCAGATGGCTCGCCCACGCGGTCGTGATGCCCGTACCCACGAGTTGGATCCAGAAGGGCATCTCCAGTTCCTGCGCCGCGTGCGCCTGCCGCGTGATCCTGTCAGCGCCGGCGCACAGGACGAACCCGTCGCACACGCCCTCGCGGGCCGCGACGGGAACGGGCGGGCTCCCCATGTGGTGGGCGATCTCGGACTTGAGCTCGGCGCGCAGCCGCTTGTTCCCGTCGATATCGCCCTGCGGGATGGGGGTCTCGAAGATGGCTACGTTGGGGATCTGCTCCAGGGCGCCGCACACTTCCAGCGCGTTGTCGGCGTCGAGGAGGAAGTCGTTGAAGTCGACGTCGATGAGCACGTCGCTGCCGGCCGCGGCGACCACCGCCTCGACCTGCTCGACGATGTCGAACCACGGGCGTCCCTTCAGCTTGAAAGTCGTGTAGCCCGCTGCGACGGCGCGGCGCGCCTCGTCAGCCCAGTCGGCGGGAGGCATGTCGATGCACCACCACGCGATGGGCGCGCTGTCTCGGACCTTCTCGCCGAGAAGCGCGTGCACAGGAACGCCAGCGTATTGCGCCGCCAGGTCCCATATCGCGATTTGGACGCCGGCGCCGAGATCGTCCCGATAGAGCAACTCGTACGGGTTCCTGCCGATCGCCTCGCGCTTCTTCTCGTCGGACCCCCGCGACCACGTGTAGTTGACGATGGTCTCACCAACGCCGACCAGGCCGAGGTTCGTCTTCACGCGTACGATCTCGCTGACCGACCAAGCCAGCATCGCTCGGCGCATGTTTGGGCCGGCGACCTCGGTGAACGGCACGTCCACCGTGACGACTTCGATGTCCGTAATGCGGAAATCCATATGGCTGTCCTCGCGTGCGGGTGTGTGCGTCGGCATTCAACCGGACACAGCCGGTCACGTCAACGCGGCCGCGCGATGACGCGGCGGCGCGAAGGCTGTGCCTCGGCGGCCGTGGCGGGCGTATCACTCACTGGCACGTCGTGGTGCGAGCCGCGTCCGCGCGGCGGTGGAGGCCGGA
>NYZG01000027.1 GCA_002687025.1 Candidatus Poribacteria bacterium | reverse complement strand
GCGCGCGCGGCGGCCTGCTCCGCTCGGCCGGCTGCCGCTTGGGCCGCGTCCGCTGCGGCCTGTGCGGCCGCGGAGTTGCGCTTCGCGGCCCGCGCGATTGCCTTCTCCGCCTGCGAGGCCGCTCTGACGGCCGCTCGGGCCGCGCGCTTCGCCGCTTTGGCGGCCTTTCGAGCCGACTTCTGAGCGCCCTTCGCGGTCTGTGTGGCCGCCTCGTCGGCGTGGAGTTCCGCCTCGAGGGCATCCGTCTCGATGGACAGAGCCAGGCCGTCAAGCGCGACATCGAGCGTGTGTGCCAGATTGCCGTCGGCCCAGTCCGCCAGCTCGTCGAACGCGGCGAGCGCGCCATCGGCCGCGATGCCGGTAGCTGCCGCCAACAGAATGTCCGCGAGCGAGTTTGTGGTGTCCGCGGTGGTCGCCGCTTCCACGGCGAGGAGGTCGAGGCCGTCGGCCGCTTCCCCCGCCATATCGAGTGCGACTCCGATGACGTCGTCCACCAGGAGCGCCGTCTCCTCGGCCTCGGCGAGTTCCGCCTCCGCGGCGCGACGCTGCCCCAGGCTTCCGGTTTCGGCGCGCGCGCGGGCCGCCGCTGCGGCGTTGGCGCTCTCCTCGGCGAGCTGCTCCACGCTGTCCCTGAGGGCCAGCGTCAGGTCGATGACGGCTCCAAGCGCGTCCACGGCGGCCCCTACGGCGGCGGCGGCAGCAGCGCGCAGCTTCGGGTCGGCCACGTCCTGCAGGCCCGCCAGCGATTCCGCCGCGCCCTCGACGGCGTCCACGGCTCGGCCGGCGGCGCGGTCAGCGTTACGGATAGCGGCCTGTAGACTGCGCGGCAGGTCCGCCGAGTCGACCTCCGCGAGGGCGTCGAGGTCGGCGATGATGTCGTCGATCGTCTCGGCCGCGGCGTCGGCGTCCTCGACGGCGTTGGCCGCCAGTTCGATCGGATCGAACCCGCCGCCGTTGAGCGCGTCCTCGATCTCCGCGAGGATGTCGTCGGCGTCGAACACGAGACCTTCCGCGACGCCTAACCGGTTCAACGTGATGGCGGCCTCCGCGTCCGCCAGCAGCGACTCGAACTCAGCCACCAGGTCGGCAGGCGGTTCAACACCGGCCTCCGCGAACTCGGCCAGCACGTCGTCCATGTCCTCGACGATGTAGGCGATCTCCTCGCGCGCGTCCAACTCGCGTTCGAGCGCCTCCGCGATCGCGTCTGCGTCTTGGATGAGGGCTTCTGCCGCCTCTACATCACCCGCGTCGAAGGCCGCCTCGGCCTCGTCAACGGTCAGCATCAGCAGGTCCGTGAGACGGTCATTCGCGATCTGCAGGCCGGGCGCGTCGATCTCCTCGGAGAGCTCCGAGAGGCGTTCCTGCGCCTTCGCGAGGCCCTGGCCGGTCTTCTCCTTGTCCAATCCGGGAGGGGTCTTGTCGTTCCCTTTCCCGCTGTTGGGTTCGCCGTCGTCATCGCCGTCCGGGTCGTCTGTGGGCGGCTCCTCGTCGACGGGTGGCTCCACTACCGGAGGCTCATCCACGGGTGGCTCTTCGTCGACCGGTGGCTCGCCCACAGGCGGCTCTTCAACAGGAGGCCCGTCCGTCGGCGGCTCTTCGTCGACCGGTGGGTCCTCGACCGGTGGCTCGTCTATGGGCGGCTCTTCAACGGGAGACCCGTCGACCGGTGGCTCGTCCGTCGGGGTCACGAGGTCGAGGGTAGCGGTGCGGTCGAGAATCCCGGTGAACGTGGCCTGGTAGGTGAGCACGCCACCGGCGGACACTCCGTCGGGCAGGACCACCTCGATGGTGAGCGCGGAACCGACGGCGTCCGCCTGGGTGGACCCGGTGATGTCACCCGCGACAGTCACCACCAACTGCCGCACGGCGCCCGACGACGAGTAGGCGTACTCGCCCGACGCCGGAGCCGTGAACTCCCACGGCACGACGACGGACACGGGGAACTGCCCGCGGACGAACAGGGCGTCCACGGAGGCGGTCATCGCGTATGTCTCGGTAACGGCGTACGTCTGGCCCGCCTCGAGCGTGAAAGGACCGGATGCGCCGACGCCGCCGCCCGAGCCGGGCCCGGTCGCGGTCTGGCCGGCGATTTCAACATCGAGGCGGTTCGTGATTTCGAGTGTCAGTGGTATGGCAAATCCTGCCGGGAGGGCCATGAACATCGGCCCGACTTCCTGGGCCGGCGGCGTGTCCGACACGTTGACGGATTGGAAGTCCTCTATCTGTCCCCGCGCGCCAACGGCGAGCGATACGAACAGGACCGCGAGGCAATATAGACTCAACAGTCGCCGCGAGTTCGCCGCGTTCATGGACATGCCCTCCGAGATGCCGTCCGCCGTTTGCCGACCACCCGATCAATCTTACCACCCGGCGCCGGCGCCCGCCGTTCACAGCCTAACGGAGTCACGACGTCCGGGTTCATTCGCGCGGCGAGGCCCCTGCTCTCGCGGCCGATGGCGCGCGAGGCGTCGACACAGCCCAGGGGCGGCCAGCATATGGTATGTCGGGGCAGGGCCGGCCGTAGGGCCGCGCGGCTGGGGACGAGGCTGGGGCATCCGTCGCGGGACGGTAGCGGCGCGAGGAGTCGGCGGCCGCGCGCAGGGCGGGAGGAATCAGGCTGCGCGCGGGTTCACGCTGCCGTTCCGACACACGCCAGCCCTGGCGCGCGTCGGTCGATTATACGGCGCCGTTCATGAAGGCAGCGACTCGGCGGGTGATTTCCCGGGCGCTCCCATCGAAGCGGAGCGGCGCTTCGTTGAGCGCGCCGTGCGTCCCGCCTGTGCGGAGAATGAGCGAGCCGTCGGTCTCGAACAGCAGCTTCATGGCCTGCAGCGGATCGCCGGACCTCGCGAAGCCTGTCACCACTCGCACGGCCAGAAGTCGGGCCTCCGAGTCCATCAACTGGGGGAAATACGCGAGCCCAGGACCGTCCTGCACGGGGAAGCGCCACTCCTCGACGAAGTCGTGGTCGTGCGTGAGCAGCATGCGCGCTCTGCGCCGCGCCCAGTCCCAGTTGTGACCGTCGGGCTTTTTCAGGAGCCCGACCTCCCGCACGGTTGTGATGGAGCAGCCGTGCCCTCGGAGCGCCTTGACGAGGGACAGACTGAAGTTCTCGTCGGCTAGGAAACCGACGGGTCGGCGGCCCTGTTCCGGGACGGCGTAGGCGACTGTGCGATCTGTTGGTCTCACTGCTACTAGAGTAACCCCCGTCGCCGCGCGTGGCGACGCTTCGGGGGATGCCGATGGGGAGCATCGCGCAAAACTCGGGACGGGAGGCCTGAAAACGGCATCGACGACGTCGGAACACCCGAGCCATGGCGGGCGCCTCGATGCGGATCGCCCTACCACACCGTAAACAGGCTGGAAGAGAACGCGGGGTAGTCATAGCCGAAGACCGCCTCGACGACCGCCTGCGAGATGCCGTGCCCGTACGCGCTGTTCGTCATGACGACGATGCCGCGTCTCTCAGCGCGCGACGCCGCGACGAAGCACGTGAAGCTGGAATTCTCACCCCAGTGCCAGAAGGTCTCGTGGTCCCCGACATCCATCAAACCCCAGCCCAGACCCCAGGAGATCGCTTCCTCAGCGGCGACCTGGGGGCGTAGCGACTCGCGCCTAAGCGCTTCCGACAGCAGGCCGTCGGAGTCGCCCGGAGACTCCATCATCGCGATGACGAGGCCGGCGTATTCGGACGGGGTCGTATGCAGGCTTGCGGCGGCGTTCGGGGTGTCCGGCTTCCACTTATCGGTGATTTCGCGCTCCCCGCCGTGCCCGCTTGCGCACAGCGCGTCGAACCGATCCTCCCAGACGAAGCTGCTGACGCCCATACCGAGTGGCGTAAGCGCGGCATCCCGCAGCCATTCGTGCGCCGGTCGGCCGGTCAGCGCTTCGGCGCCGCGCGAGAGGTACACGTACCCCTCGCCCGAGTACTGGAACTTGCTGCCCGGCTCGAAGGTCGTCTTAAGGGGGTCTTGCCCGCGCCAATTCGGGAAGCCAGACGTGTGCGACAGCGCATGACGAACCGTGATCCGCGACGCCCGCGCGTCGTCGTCGGTGAACGGAGCAAGGACGACCTCACTCAGCGGCGTGTCGAGCCCGACGCGTCCGGCATCCACGAGTTGCAGGAACGCGTGGGCAAACACCGGCTTCGTCAGCGATCCCGCTTCGAACACCGTCGACGTATCGACACGCTCCCTGCCGTCCTTGCGCTTCACACCATAGCCGCGACTCCACGACACGCGGGCGCCCTGAATGAGCGCGACGGAGGCGCCCGGGACCCGACGTTCAGCCAGCAGCCGGGGTATCAGTCGATCGAGGTTGTCGACGATGTCCATCCCTATCCTCTGTGCGTCTAGCGCGCGTCCCGGAGCTTGGCCCACTGCGTCGCGAGCTTCGCCCGCGCGTCGACCGCCTTGACACCCTCGGGCGGGCCCGTGAACGAGATGTAGTCGATTTCCGCGACGACCCCCGCGGCGGTACCGGCGTCGATGCGGAATATCTTCACGTCGTCGTCCTGCCAGCCGCCGCGCTCCAGCACGACCTCGATGTCCTGGAAGTCCGCGCCGGCAGGGACATCGAAGTTCTGGCGCATCACCTCACCCCAGGCGAGGTCGCCCATCGTGACATAGTAGATCTGCCACGTCGCGGCCTGGTTCACGCGGACGCTCATCGAGAGGGTGTTGTACGTGTCGCCGGGGAACGGCTCGTAGTTCGCGCTGTTCCAGTCGGCGCCTGGGAACATGTACGGGTCGTTCCCGAGGGACTCGGTTATCAGGACGAGGCGGGTTTCGCCGGCCGCGTCGGTCACTTCGTCGATTTCCAGGGNCAGGAGCTGGTTCTGCGCCCCCCAGTCTTGCAGTTCGTCCTCGGCNTCGTCGTCGTCGAACAGCCACTGCGGCACGAGGCCGTCCTGAGCTAACGCCAGGTTCGTCACCANGCACATGATGCCGAGAACCAGGCAGGCTCCCAGGCAGGTCCGATGAATCGCNATCTGCATCTCCGTCTCCCTTGCGGTCNATCGCCGGGGCAATCGCNAGCGCAACGCGTCCGGCGTAGGATACCGGAGCGATGGCGGNGGGCAAAGGACCGTGCGCGAGTAGCGGGCGCAGCGCCGGGCTGTGTAGCCGCCACCTGAACAGCTCCCGGAACATGTCAGCCGCCGCGCTTGCCTCCGCCCGCGCGGCGCAGTAGCCTTGGCTCACGCGAATGTACCTCGCGGACACGTCTACTCATTCCAATACGCGAGCCGCGCCTCGGGGCTTCCCCGGGGCGCGCTCTTCTGTCTGGACCCCGCTCGCCACGCCGATTTTCCGCGATGGATGTGCCGACGAGACTCGCCCTTTTGGGGAGCCCCGGCGCCATGTCGCGTCAAGCGCGACACCGGCCTCCGCGTCGTCCACGCTCGCCGCGCATCGCGACGAACACGGCGAAGGCCCGTCGGCTACTGTTGATGAACCCGCACGCACGCGGCATCTGGGCAGGCCGGTCGAAAGGCCAGAGCGTCCGGGCGCTATCCCGAAACTCGCGCTACGCCTGCCGTGGAGACGCCGACATGGAACTGACCGACGATAACCTGCGCGAACGACTGACGATCGACCGGTTCCCACGCTCCGCCGCGTACGACCCGCGCTGGGTGCTGGCGAACGAAATGGGCCCCAACGCGCTCTGGCTGACGGAGTGGCTGTGCGAGGCGATGGGCCTCCGGCCCGGCATGCGCGTCCTCGACATGGGCTGCGGCAGGGGGCTCAGCTCCGTCTTCCTGGCGAAGGAGGCCGGCGTGCAGGTGTGGGCGACCGACCTGTGGATCAAGGCCTCCGACAACTGGGAACGCGTCCGCGAGGCGGGCCTTGAGGACCGCGTGTTCCCCATCCACTCCGACGCCCGTCAGCTCCCCTACGCCGACGGGTTCTTCGACGCCGTCGTCAGCATGGATTCGTACCACTACTACGGCACGGACGACCTCTACCTGCGCTACTTCACCCGCTTTGTGAAGCCGGGCGGCCGAATCGGCATCGTCGTGCCAGGCCTGATGCGCGACTTCGGCGATAGCGTCCCCGCCCATCTCGCGAAGCGTCAGCCGAGCGGCGCGAGGTTCTGGGATCCCGCGGAGTGCTTCAGCATACACACACGGGACTGGNGGCGCCGCCACTGGACACAGACGGGTCTCGTCGATATCGAAGTCGCCGACACGCTGCCGGACGGCTGGCGCCATTGGTTGCTGTTCGAGAAGCTGAAGGTGGCTCTAGGCGTGAACCGGAGCGACGACGAGGTCGAAGCCCTGGAAGTGGACGGCGGCGAATACTTGGGATTCGTGCGCTTGGTGGCTCGCACGCGCACCTGATACGCCATGCGTCGCTCGCAAGCCGCGCCGCCCCGCGGGCGCCCTTGTAGCGCGCGGATCGATGGCAGGACGCCGCATGCCGTGTCATCCAGAAGTCAGGGCCGCGACGCTGCGGGAACGGCCCGCAGTATGTCGCCTCATCGACCTGGCCTTCGACGCGGAGGANTACGGGCCNAGCCTGCGCGACCCCTGCGCGGCGTTGGGGTCTTCGTCCGAGGACCCGCACGACCGCGCTGAGAACACGAGAATTCTGCTCGCCGACGGCCGAATCGTCGGCGTCGTTCATGTGGCGGAGCGAGAGGCCTACCTACACGGCGGACGCGTCCCGTTCGGGTATGTCGCCATGGTCGCCACGCATCCTGAGTACAGGCGCAACGGATACATGCGCCAGCTTATGCGCGATGCGGAGGCGTACATGCGCCGCAGAGGGCTCTGTTACGCGCTCCTGATGGGCGCATGGAGCTACTACGGTGGCTCGCTGGGGTGGCGCCCCTGCGATGACGCCGCGACATCGCTCGCCTGGAAGTACGTCGCGCCCACTGCGGCCGCACGCGGGGCGCCCGTGGAGGCCCGGATGGCGACAGAGGCCGACATCCCCGCGTTGGCGCGCAACTACGAGGCGCGCTATGCCCGAAGTTTCGGGCCGGTTGTCCGCTCGCACGAATACTGGCGACGCTGGTCTCTACAGCGTCCGTGGGAAGGCGTGTACGCCGTCGCGTACGACGCGGCCGGCCCGTTCGGCTACTTCCACACTGCCGGAGACGAATACGGCTGTGAGCCCGGCCGCGGGGACGCGCTCGCCCAACTGTTCCTGGCCCGCGCCCGCTGGGCCGCCCAACACGGACACGAGACCGCGCAGTACTGCGTTGACGACGCGGACATGGGCGCGTTCCGCGTCGCGTTTGGCGATCTGCCACGCACGTACGTCGATCCGCTCGGGCGCGCCGTCGGCGAGGCCGATCGAGACGCCTACCGCTTCGGGAGCTGGCATCCCGGATGTGGCGTGATGGTGAAACACCTGCGACCAGGGCCCGGCGCGCTGGCACAAGTCGATACGACGGACGCCCTGACCCACGCGATGACCCGCCTCGGGTGGACCTATGTCGACGCCGACAGCATGTAACCCGCGACCGCGTGCCGGGTCGCGCGTCGCCTGTCCTCGGCTATACCTGCAGTCAGGATCGTGCTCCGGGACAAGGCGACCCCGCATCTGCTACTGCCGCAAGGAGCCGCCATGGACATCACGGTAGGGTCTGCGTTCGACGCCGCTCAGTTCGCGACTGTCCTCGCCGCGGGCGCCGAACTGCGATGGGACGACCCGCGGGAGGTACATCGCGTCGTCGCGCGGTTCACGGACGCGCCACCGACGGGGCTGAAGGTCCAATACTGGCGAAGCGCATGGCCGCAACGTCGTCTCCCCAAGGACAGCGTGCCGGCCGGGGGCGAGGTGGGCTGGTGGGAGTTGGGCGATTGGTTCAACGGCGAGTGGCAGACGGCTGACGTCGATACCGAGGTCGACGGCACAGCGGCCGTGATGACGTTCCGCCCGCTCAACGAGCGGGAATTCACGGACCTCGACGACTTCCCGGTCACCTTCCGCACCACGCAGCGCCTCCGTCTGCTCGCCGACGGCGGCGTGCACGGTCCCACGAGCCTCGAAGCCTACACGGACTCCGTCTGGACGACGACGGCCGTGACCGTCCTGTTCGAGACGGCACCGGAAGCGAAGTCGGCGTTCGATGCCCACAACGGCCATGTCGCCGACGCCGATCGGCGAGGCCTCAAGGCGTTCGTCCTCGATCTGGCGACGACGACTAACCCCGACCCCAACACCTACGACAAGACGGGCCTCACGATCCGTGGCGACGCGACCGCGACGATCCTGACTCAGGACCTGGCCGACGGGCCCGTCTACGTGCCGGACTGCGGCCTCTGCGTGGTCGCCGGCCGGGACGACCGCGACTACGGTACGGAACGAGACTACGGCAAGAGCCGTGACTACGGCAAGGGCTGGGACGACCGCGACTACGGCAAG
>NYZG01000026.1 GCA_002687025.1 Candidatus Poribacteria bacterium | reverse complement strand
AGATCATCGTGCGCGTGTCCGTGTGGGCCGTTATTTCCCCGAGCGCTTCGAGTTGCACATCGTAAACGGGAGCGGTCGGGACGTAGAACAGCAAGTCGGGTCGCTCGCGCCGGACCTTGTCGTGGAGTCGCTGAGAGAACCCGGCGGCGCCGGCCCTGCCTATGATGTCGTCGCTGTCCATGAGGTCGAGTTCCACCCCGGGGACATGCATCCACGCGCTCAGCAGGTGGTACTTCGTGAATTCACCCTCGGCCGGCAACGGAGGCGTGGCGGACACGCGGCCGACGACGAGGACACGTTCGATCGTCCTCGGCTTCCGCTGCGTGGCGACGGGAGAGCTCGGCTGACGACAGCCGTGCGGCACGTGGCCCCCGTCACGCATTGCCGCGACCGTGGCGTCGGCCTCCTCGACGCTCCCGTCGGTGAGGTACTGCCAGCGCCACTGGTAGCGAGTCTTCGTGTCTAGGGGCAGTACCACTGAGTCGGGACCGATCTCAATGATCGGCGTCAAGCCGTCGACATGTGTTGGCGTCCACATATCTTCGCCCGCGTACAGATCATGCAGTGGCGTTGACGTCGCCTCGGAGTAGAGGCCCGTGAGTCGGTTGTACAGGTCGTTCGCGTGGTAGGCGGGCAGATCGGCCGATTCGTACCACCGGTCCATCGCTTCGATGTAGCCGACGTACTCCGCGTCGGGCATCTCGTCCAGATACCGACTCAGTTCGCCGAACTCCTCGAACTCGCGGTAGTCGACGTAGCAATCGGTCGGCACGTACCGCTCAATGTTCGAGCAGCCATAGTAGACCGGTACCGTGCGGCTCTCGATACAGTGGATCAATCGCTCCGAGAACACGCCTGCGGTCCAGAACGCGTCGTGTGCGTTCTCGAAGCAGATGCAGTACCGGTACTCGCTCATCTTGCGTTGGTTCGCGCCGGCTGGCAGCTTCCCGCGGTAGTTGGGGAGGCCTTCGAACCCAGGCATGCCATACACGTCGAGCCCGCCCGCGGAGTGTTCATTGAACCATCGCGCAATCGGCTCTCGGAGTGAGTAGATCTCCCCGGGCACGTCGGACGTCTTGTTCCCGAGGATCATGCAGGAGCCGCTGCGTCGTCCTTCGATGGGGTACAGCTCGAGACGCTCTGAGGGCGTGGCCGGCTCCTCGGCGCGTCCTTGTCGGCTGTACGCGACGTGGTTCCACTTCCTGAATTTCGCGTCCAAATCGACGAGGGCGTCCACGAGCGTGAACACGTAGTCGAACCGGTCGGTCACCTCGAACGTGTATTCCCTCGGCAACACGACCACCGGCTCGGACTGCATCAGCGCCTCGATGGCTCCGGTTTCGCCCAGGAAGCTGTACGCGCCCTGGTAGGCGTGTAGCGCGGCCTCCCGCAGCGGTACCGGGGTCCAGGACACCCGCACGTCGCCTCGGCGGAACGACCGAACCGTGCGAGGCTCGAGGTTGGCGTAGACGATGTCGATGTCAACCATCGCGTCGCGCCCCTACCGGCGATATGGTCGCTTCGGGGCGCCGGCCGGCGGCGCTGTCGGTCTTCGTCACTTGCCTACGTCCCCCGCCGCTTGCCGATGCCGTTCCGCGCCCGCGCCATCTCCCAGAGCGTCCAGCGCGCGCGACAGGTTGAGATGAAACGCCGGCACGTTCCCATCGACGCGGATCGCCTGCCGGAACGCCTCGGCCGCCATGGTCGCCTTCGACTCGCTCAGGGCGCACGTGCCCAGCGTGTTGTAGTAGGCGCCGACGGTCGGATCGATACGGATCGCGGCAATGGCGTCGGCCTGGGCTTGATCGGTGATACCCAGGCGCAGGTACACATGCGCCCGCATGTCTCGATACGACGCGTTGGTCGAGTCGGCCTCGATCGCGGAACCCAACGGGGAGAGCGCCTCGCGCGTCTGCCCGCCCCTCATGTAATGATCCGCCAGCAGGAACCAACCGCGGGCGTCGTCCGGGTTCTGCCGCGCCGCGCGAGAAAGCCGTTCCCGCTCCTGCGACCGCACTTGCAGCGCCTGGAAACGCTCCATCATCTCTCGCGATCGGTCCGCGTCCCCGAGCATCCGGTACAGCCGCCCCATGTGGAAATACGGCTGAGCGTCGAACGGCGCAAGCCGCGCCGCCTCCGTCAGCGCCTGCTCGGCCTGGTCCGGTTGCTGCGTCCCCAGATACGCCTGCCCCAGATAGAGGTGTAGGAGGTCGTTCCCGGGCCGCCACACACGGACGCGCGTCAGCGTCTCGATGGCCTCCTCGAAGCTGCCCAGTGTGACGTACTCCTGGCCCAGCAACAGATGCGCGCGCGCGTGATACGCGTCGATGCGGCACGCACGCTCCAGCGCCGCGACGGCCGCCTTGGGATCACGCAGCTCGGAATGCGTTGCCGCGAGGAGGTACAGGGTCTCAACGTCGTCTGGATGCCGCTCAAGCACACGCTGGCAGCGGTCGATGGCGTCGGTGTTCCGTCCCGTCTTCCGATACAACTGGATGAGATAGATGGCGACCTCGAGACGGCCCGGCTCGATCGCCAGCGCAGCCTCGAACGCGCGGATGGCGTTCTCGTCGGCGCCATTGATGGACGCCTCGTAGCCCTCGTGCGCCAGCACGAGGAACCGATTCCCGCCCTCCTCGGCCGCGTGTGCGCCGGCAAGGGCGATCGTCAGCAATACCACGCTATACAGAGGCCGCGCACGCATCGCGTTACTCGTCGGTGGGAAGTTCGAGACGTTCGATGATCGACACGGACCGGACGGCCATATCCGAGGCCGTCGGCGTAGCCAGGCCGGGTATCGTGAGCAGCATGCTCATCGTGCCGTCCGACTTGATCTCGCCCTTCACCGGCCAGCCGTCGTCGGCGGAGATGTCGATCACGCCCTCCGATGTCATCTCCTCCAGCCGCAGCTCCATCTCCGCGAACCCGAGCGAGGTCTTCGTCGGCTCCGACGGTGTGAGAATCTCGGATGTCGCGCGCATCGGGATGGTGGCGTATTCGCCGACCTCGCCTGGAGCGCCAAACGTCCACGACACGCGTATCGCCGCGGCGCCCATCATCGGCAGCGTGATCGTCGACTCGGTTTCCCATTCGTCGGTGGCGTCCTCGGGATAGATCGGCAAGAACGACTGGTACATCGAGGTCATCGACTCGTCTCCGACGATGCTCTCGACCTGCTCCAGATTCAGCGCGCCCGGGCCATCCGCTTCGAGGACGTCCTGTACGATCGCCGTGAGTCCCTTCGCCTCCGTCACCTTGCCGCGTGGCGAGATGCGCATCGTAAACGGGCGGTCGATGAGTTTGCGGTACGTCGCGCTCTGCTCGGACGCGTCGTCGTCCGTATCGACATCGAACCCGCCCATCTCGCCCATGTCCACCTTGACGACCACGCGGCGGAAACGCACCTCGATCGTCGCGTGTCCGGTATCCGCGTCCACATCGCGCACGTTCTGCTCCAGCGTGTACCACATCGTCTGCTTCGTCGTCTGCGGAAAGGGAATCTCAACGTCCGTTTCCGTGGCGAGGGTGTGGCGGAACAAGTACCGATCACCCTCATCGAGACGCAGGCGAACCGGCCCCGACGCTTGCGACGCGAGCGCCACGGCGGCAAGCGCCGTCGCCAGGAGGCCGAATGCGCGCCGGTGGTGCAATGCCGTCATCGGGACACTCCCTCCAAGGTCAGGTCGCCAACGCGCCGCGCCAACTGCTCGCACAGATCGGCCGTCTTCGCCAGGTCGTCGAGAGAAACGACCTCTGAGGGCGAATGGGTGTACCGCGTCGGCACGGCAAGCGCCGCGGTGGGAATGTCGAGGGCGGGCAAATACGCGCCGTCCGTTACGACGCCGACGACGACCTCGCGCTGTGTCGCTATCCCCGCCGCGGCGGCCGTAACCTCGATCCAGTCGACGAGGAATTCCGGCACGAGCAGGCCGTTCAGCGAGCCACGACCGTGGAAATCCATGATCTTCACGGCCGGCCCGCCTCCAAGGCGCACGGTGTTGCGTCCCGTCAGGTCGGGGGTGTCGGCCGCGGGCGTGATGTCCAGCGTAAGCGCCAGGTCCGGGTCGAGGCGCTTCACGGCGGGGATGAGCCCGCGAAGGTGGAACTCCTCCTGCACGTTCGCCAGCAGATGCACGGTCGTGGCCGGCGGCTCCTCGGCGAATCGGCGCGACAGTTCGCACAGCGCCCAACACGATATGCGGTTGTCCAGGCTTTTGCTCATGACCTTGTCCGGCCCGAGGCGACGGAAGTTCGGCGCGAACGTCACGAACGACCCCACCCGCGTACCCATGTCCGCTGCGTCCGACGCCGACGCAGCGCCAATGTCTATGTACCAATCTTCTACCGGCGGCACGGTCCAGTAGTCCGCGGGCGCCGTCAGATGATGTGACGCAAGGCCGATCATACCGGGAATCGGCTCATCGTCGCCGAGGACCATCACCCGTGAGCCGGGCGCCGCGCGTCTCCCCACGCCGCCCACGCGTTCGACGCGCAGGAACCCGTCGTCCGTGACGCTCCGCACGATGAATCCGATCTCGTCCATATGCGCGCACAGGACGATCGAGGGCGATCCCGTCCCGAACGTCGCCGTGACGTTGCCTTGCCAGTCCACGGAGATGTCCGAGGAGTGACGCCCGAAGGCGTCCGCCATGTGACGGGCCATCCGGCTTTCGCGCCCGGCCGGGGCGAGGATGTCGCAGAGAGCGTGGAGTTCGGCGATCGCGGCGTCCGTCACGGGCGGAGATCCTTCGTGGCGGCATAGATGCGCCGATACACGGCCCGACGCCGGTTATGTATCGCCCGCGTCTCGTCGCGCGGCTCGAATCGCGCCCCTAGCCGCGTCATCGCGTGTGCGGCATCCGCCATTGTCTCGTGGCGTCCGTGCCCGACGGTGGCGAGCATCGCCGCGCCCAGCGCGCCCGTCTCCATTTCCTCCGTCACTTGCGCGGGCACGCCCACCACGTCGGCGCGGATCTGCGTCCAGATGTCGCTGCGGGCGCCGCCGCCGCTCACGACGAGTTCCCGCACGGGCTGCGAGGAACAAGCCTCCGCGAGGGCGATGATGTGCCAGACCGCGTATGCCACGCCTTCAAGGACGCTATATGCCAACTCCGCCTTGCCGTGCCGTCGACTCAGGTTGACCCATATCCCGCGCGCCTGCGCGTCCCAGACCGGGCTGCGCTCGCCGTCGAGGTAAGGGAGGAATATCGGCAAATCGACGGAGGGCGCCACACCCACTGCGAGGTCGAGCAGGTCATCGAAGGAGGAGATACCGAGAGCGTCGCGGGCCCACGCAAGGGCGTCTGCCCCACAGTTCGTAAGGCCGTAGAGCACCGAGTTCTTCTTGTCGAACGGCAAGGCGAGCAGCCCTTCGTGCCGGATCCGAAGGTTCGACACGCGAATGCCGACGATCTCCGAGGTGCCGGCGTAATCGAACGCCGCGGCCTCCCGGTACACGCCCGTGGCGAGCATGCTGCAGAAAGCGTCTATCCACCCAATGATGACGGGCACCCCGATGTTGATGCCCATCGCCTCGCGCGCCTCGCGGGTCGTGTACCCGGCGTTACGGTACGAGGGCGTAAACCGAGGCAACTGCGACGGACGCAGACCGATGTCCGTCAGGTACTCCTCGTCCGCGGCGCCCGTCGAGCTGTTCACGATGCCGACGAACGACTGGAGGTCGGAGCACACCTCGCCACAAAGCTGCAGCGCGATATAGTCCTTCGCGTGGCACACCCACTGCGTGCGGCTGGCGACTTCAGGCTCGTTGTTGGCGACCCACCGGTACTTGGCGGCGGGCATGGCCGGCGAGAACGGCACCGATATCCCGAACAGGTTGTGGATGCGCGCCTCGTCGTACTTGTCGCTGAGGAAGTGTGCTTCCTCATGCGCCCGCGCGTCCTGCCACGTGATCGCGGGTCGGGAGGGCGCTCCAAGTTCGTCGAGAAACGCCAGCGAAAAGTGACCCGACACTCCGACGGCGACCACCGTGCCGGGGTCCACGCCGCCGGCACGGATGCGCCCCCAGCATTCCAGCACCGACGCCCACCACGCGTCGGGGTCCTGCTCGACGTGGTCCGGCGCAGGCCGCTCCACCGGGACGACCGCCTGCTCCAGCGCCACCCGGACCCCGGAAGCGTCGAACAGACCGACCTTCGTCGCCGTGGTCCCGAGGTCGATACCGAGGAAGTATTCCGGCAACGCGCTACTCCCGCGTCAGGTCAGATGGAGGGGGTGTCGTCGGAATGCAGAAGCAGATGGCACCGCAGATGCAGCCCGTCCGCCGGAAACGGCAGCGGGGCTTCGTGCGTCAGCATGATGATACTCGGGTACCAGAACTCACCAAGCTCGTCCGGGTTGTCCGCGTGATCCACGAGGACCATCCCCGCCTTCCCGTCGCCGAGCGCGCCGGCAGCGCTCATCCACTCTGCGGGATGCGCCTCGCGCGCCTCCGAGCCATCCCGAGCCGACGATGCCACCGCGCCCGACTCGAGGATGCTGGTCGCTGCCCGGGCCGAGAAGTGGAAAGGGGCATTGACCTGCTCTTCGAGCGACAGCACGTGCGAGTGCCAGTCGATGCGCCACGACGAGTCGCTCACCCGCGAGTAGGTGATGTCGCGCGTCTCTTCGCCGATGGCCTCGCCGTCGCCGTTGGTGTAAACCAGCCGCTCCGTGAACCCGTCGCCGCGGATGTCCGTGAACTCGACGTGATGCATCGCGCCACACGGGCCGTACGGCGCCTCGTCCCAGTCGGACCAGATGTTCGACGCGCCGTTGTGACCGTGCAGGCCGTAGGCGAGGTAGAAGCCCGTCTGGTGCGGATGGTCGCCCGTGCCGGCGCCTCGCGCCACGCTGCCCTCTGCCACGTTGAGCGGCCAGAAGTAGGGCCGGCGAGCGCCGAGGAAGCGATACGCCCCGACGAGGGCGTCGCCCTCGAAGATGCGCAACTGATCGTGCGTCTGTTCGGTTCGGTACGACATCGTTCGCGCTACCCCTTGAACCTGTACGGGTCGGTGGCAAGCTCCGCGACGGCCTGCGGGATGACTCCGCGCGCCGCGTCCGTGACGTCGAGCATGACGTTCGTCGGCGCGATGACTCGCCTCCGCTTCCGTATGCGCGCGAGACGCTCCTCGCCCAGCGCGCCGCGTTCCGAGGCGAGGTCTGACGTCGCCGGCTCGACGCGTCCCGCGTGGAAGGCATCACGGTCGATGAGGTCCAGGCGCCGATCCCGGAGTCGTATGTGCAGCAGGTCGCCCGTCATCAGGTAGAGGATGTCGCCCTCGGCGGCCGCCTCGGGAGTCACGTGGCCGATCGCCGCGCCGTACGATACGCCGGAGAACCGGCCGTCGCTAATCAGCACCACGAGCGGGTTCAGCGCGTAGTTGTGGTTGATATACTGCGTCGGCGTGAACTGCTCCGGCATCCCGAACGCCACCGGCCCCTGGCCGCTGATGAAGATGGCGAGCTTGAGCGTCCGCTCCTTCGCCATCGCGTCGAACAGACCGTCGTAATCGAGCGCCTCGGCGGCCTCTCCGGCGGTGTCTTCCGGCGTGGAGTTGTGATCTGCCATGGCGAGGAGGTCTTCGCGGGGGAATGCCTCCCCGTCGCGGAGATCGTCAAGCAGGGCCACGTTGAGAAGCGCCTCCGTCGCCTCCTCCTCGTTCTCGTAGTACAGGACGAAATGAGCCTTGCCATCGAACTCGTCGATCTGCGAGCTCTTCATGCCTGAGATCTTCACCACGGCCGACTCGATGAAGTTCCCCTTGAGCACATCCACCCCGCTGAACGGCCGCCGCGGCTTCGAGAGGATGACCGGGTTCTTCGACACGCCGTCCGCGGACAGGTTCGACGTATCGGACAGGCGCTCACGCCACGATGTGCCGGTCACCGTGGGCGCGTCGAGATGCACGGGGATGTCGTTGCGCATGAGTTCGTAGAGAACCGTCTCCATTCCGCGGATGTCGCCGTCACAGCACTGCTGCGCGAGCGCGTAGATGTCACGTCCTTCGGTCAACGAGTAGTCGAAAATGTCCGGGACCGGATGGGAGTACAGTATCTGCTCGTAATCGCCCAGATCGAACCGCACCCCCGCGTGCGCCATCGCGGCGACCAGGTGCATTACCAGGTTGGTGCTGCCGCCCGTCGCGGCAAACACTCGGACGCAGTTTTCGATGTTCTCCCGCACGATATTCCCGACGCTGAACGCCGCGTCGGCGCACGACAGCATCATCGGGTCGATGGCGCCGTCTATCTGTTCCTGCGTCGGCGGCTCCGTGAGCAGTTCGACCGACGGGTGCACCATCCCAAAGGCGCTCATCATGTTGCGCGAGGAGTTCCCCGTGCCGTTGAAGGAGCATATTCCGCCCTGTCCGTCGCAGGCGTGCACGGACAGGTACTTCTCGAAGTGCTGCCGCTCGGCGTCGTCTATGACGCTTTCCTGGACCATCCGTTCGAAGATGCCCTGAAACGCCTGCGCGGACGCGCACTGTAGAACGTAGGCGGACGTGCCGCGGATGTCTTCGGCGAAGTGCGGCTTGCCCATGCTGTCCGCCTTGACGGCGGCGTCTTCGAGTTCGGCGAGCAGGCTTTCCGGGATCGTGCCTCCCTTTAGCACGTGCGCGGGGGCGAANGTCGCGAATACGTGCGCGTCGCCGCGCGCCTGGCGCGTCACATCCAGCGTGGCGAGNCCCGCGAGGANNGCCATCGGCGTCTTGTCGCANCCCTGGATNACGAACGCGCCGTGNTACGACTGNCCCTCCATCTGGTTCACGACCATCGACGTGACTGCATTGCGTGACTGGAGCGAGTAGCACATGCCCGCGTTGCTCTGCGCGGTGCCGTCGCACACGACCGGTATGCCGAAATAGAACGGCACGCCGCCTATCTTCCAGATGCGATACGCCGCCTTCAGGACGGTTTCCCAGTCCACGACGTGCGCGGGATGGTCCAACGATCCGCCGATGATCGCGACGCGGGGGGCGTTGGCGTGTAGTCGGTCGTAGATCGCGTCGAGGGGGTAGTCGATGTCGTCGAAGTTCAGGCCGTACCGCGCGCGATCGAGGAGTCCGGCGACGCAGATGGGCTCGTTCGCCTTG
Organism: Candidatus Poribacteria bacterium; assembly: GCA_002687025.1. GTDB lineage: Bacteria > Poribacteria > WGA-4E. The sequence goes on along the minus strand of NYZG01000026.1, from coordinate 5,177 downwards.
CCCTGGATGTTGTCGCCGTAGTTGTTCGCGCCCTGTACGATCCTGAGTTCGCGCATCCTGCTCCTCGACTGCCTGCACGCCCGCTTGCGGAGGCGGAGTACTCTAACATGCGGGGAATACCCCTATCAACGCGCGGAAGTAAGCGGCCCGACGCCCGCCGCAAGGGCGCGGCGCCCTGACCCAAGCGCGACACGGCTCTCGTTCGACACTGCACACCTGATCCGCTATCCCCTGCGGCGCGCGGGATGGGCGACGCCCGGCGAACGTCGGACATGGCAGGCACGCCCGATGCGCCTGCAAAGATGCGCGGCGTCGAACGACGCTTTGGGAGCGAGGAGGGTGCTGATGTCGACCCATATCGAAGCCCTATACGATGAAGTTCTCGAATACGCCAACGACATGAGAATTCCCGAACAGGCGGCTGCCTTGTCCATACTCCTCCGCCTCTGGCATCCCATGTTCTACCTTCGGGTCCTCCGGTGGTATACAGGGATATTGCTTCGGATGCTGAATCCAGAGACGCGCCGTGGTGTCGTCTCGCCCAAGTGGTCGCCCCGCGAGTTGCTGCGCATACGCGTGGGCGAACCCCTACGAGACATGCGCCGAGGCTATGTGGCCCTCATACCGAGCGCCCGATTACGCGAGCACCCTTCGTGGGAGGCCAGTCTTCGGGAGTACCCGCAGTGGGAGGCCGCCGAACGGCTGATCCGAGAGTTGAACCTGTCCGCGGACGACGTGAGCAAGCTACAGACGCTGCACGCGATTCGTTGGAAATATGAATACACGTGGCGCAAGCTGGTCGTGCCGCGCTTTCGCCAGGTGGCCAACAGAAGGACACTGACGTGGAGCGCCGTGATATCGGCGATTCTGTCGATCATCGGTTGGTATGCGCGGAAGCAGGCGACCTCAGACTCATCCCAGGAACCGTCGGTTTGGGACGATGCGGCGAACAGGATGGTGGCCATGCTTGGTCACGTCACGGCATCAGAAACCGCCCAGTTGGTCCTCGCGGAGGCCGGGGTGTTCATCGTGACACTCGGGATCCTCTATGTGGCCTGGTCCGTGGGCGCGGGGCGTGCGCGCCGCAGGCTAGAGATGTGTGAGGCCGTTCTGGCGTACTGCGGGCTACAACTTGGCGTGGATTCCCCGGCGATCCAAGCTGCCCGGTGATGCGGCACGCCCATCGCGCGCTGGTCCTGTATCCGGCGCCAAGGCAGGTGGCGGGCCGCGCTCGGAACATGCCGTGATACGACCGACATCGCGCCGAAGCTCGCGCACGAGCCTCGCTACAGCCGCTCCACCGGCGACGTGTGGTTCGGGTTCGCGGAACCTACGGCCTTCCGAAGCAGCGACGTGTCGTGCTCGAGCTCCGCGTCGGGCGCGCCAGCGGAGTGGCACAGAGAGATGAGCAACTCGCGATGCGGCAGATCGAGAGGGTCGGTCTCAACGAGGCGACGACACCACCGCATTCGGCTCTCGTCGTCCCCGGCGGCCGACGCAAGGTCGAGGAGCTTCCGCAGAGCCGTGCGGGCGATGTGAGGACAGGTGTCGATCGCCGCTTCATACATCTCCGCGGCCGCGAGACAGTCCCCATCGTGTTCCGCCAGATCCCCCAGCAATTCGCATGTCCGCCACAGGAGCAAGGCGGCCTGCCGGTCCTCGGCTGTCAGGCCGCCGTCGGTTTGGAATGGCGTGGCGTTGTAGTGGAACGTCAGCGTGCGATCCAGCCCAGACACGTCGATGGCCCGAATGGGGTACGTCATCGCTGGGGCGCGGATGGCCCCGGGTCCGAGCTCGACGAGCAGGTGGCGCGCCCGAGTGAGNAACTCCGAAGCGCGCTGCCACTGCTTCCGGCCGACCCAGTAACGCCCGTGGTTGTAGAGCGGATGCGCCGCGGTGGGGTCCGCCTCCGCCGCAAGGCCCCAAAGCGACGGCGGAGACCACTCCGGGTTGCTGCGCAGACGCCCGGCGCGATCGGCGCTGCCAAGGTCGTCCAGCTCCGCGGCGAGCTCCGCGATCGCGACTCCGAGGAGGTCGTGAAATCGTGGGTCGTCGCCGCGTCCGGGGATCTCGCGTTGCGCAAGATCCACGATCGCCTGAAGCACGGCCGGGTCACGCCGGCTCCCTGGTCCCCAGTTGCCGAAACCACAACATAGCCCGATGAGCACGTCGTAAACGGACCGAGCGCTCCTTTCGGGCCGTGGCTCTGCGACGAGCTGTTCGAGGAGCTCCACGAATGCCGCGCCGTATGGCGCGCTCGTCTTTTGTCGCGTCCTATCGGCCATGGCCTGCGCGTCGTCGAGATGTGTGAGANCCCAGCCGATGCGGTCTCTAAGAGTGCGCTCGTCGTAGAAGAGGGCTTCGTCCTCCTCGAAGTACTCCGCAGTGCCGAGGTTCCGCGACTCGCACATCAGCAGCGCGCCGCATACGGACGCCTCGACGTTCCGAGCGTTCACTCCCTGCTGCACCGGCCACGCGGCGTGATTCACGATGATCTTCGTGGAGCAGAGCGTATCGCGGTACTCCTCGGGCGTCAGACCACTCAGGATGCGGACGTCGAATTCCGCCGAAAGCGGATACAACGCGCGAAGGCCTTCGACGCGCCCGGCGAACTGCTCCTGAGGTGTCGCCCGACCGACGAACGCGACATCGTGTCGTCGGGCCGCCAGCGGCATCGGCGGGTCATCCGGCGCCACGCCTGAGAAGTTCCCCATCGGGCAGAACGTCTTGACCTTCTCCGGGAACAGGCGCGACAACCCGTCAGCGCCGCTCGCATCCACCAGAATGTAGTCGAACGCGTTCGCATGCGCCACGAGAGCGTCGGCCCACTGCTGCCAGTCGACGAGCACGGCGACTGTGGGGCACGGACACGCCTCCATGTCCAGCGGCAGCGGGCAGGTCTCCGCCAGCACAACGACCAGCACATCCGCCCACTCAGGCGTCCCTCCGACCGCGGCAAACGACTCCCGCAGCGTTGACGCGTACGGCATCCACGCGGCCTCGCAGCCTTCCGGCGGCGGATAGAACTGCCCGCAGTAGTTGGAGCCCATATACGCGATGCGCATGGATGAACTGTCCTCATTGCCGTGTCGACGACGACGCTCTCACGGACCGGTTATTCCGTGACCCGTTCGAGCAGCGTCTGTATAGCTTGCCGTGTCCGCGCGATCTGGTCGGGCTGGATGGCGCCGTCAACCCGCTGGATCTTCCAGGAGCCCATTTCGATCAGACCGGAATCCAGCTCCGCGCGCGCCTGGGTCAGGACGTCGCGCGCTTTCTGCGACTCCCCCACTCGGGCGTGTGCGGCGCCAAGGCCCACCAATACTCCCATGCGCGACGCGTCCGCGTACGTGTACGACAGTCTCGCCTGTTCCAGAAGGTCGATGGCTTCCGCATGCCGGCCGGACTGGAGAAGCAGGTCCGACAGTTCGCAGAACGCCTCGCCGAAGTGCGGCTCCAAGGCGATGCCCCGTTGGAAATGCCGGATCGCGGCTTCGCTGGCGCCCATCTCGTTGGCGGCCCGAGCCAGATATGCGTACGTGTAGCCGTCGTCCGGCACGATCTCGACGGCCTTCGACAGCCGATCGTGCGCGTGCGACCATTCCCCCGCCTCAAACAGCAGAATCCCAAGGCATCTGTACAGCTGCGCCAGGAGAACGACCCGCAGTCGCGCCGTACGTGCAGGGCCTGCAAGACCGACATACGCGGCCGAGATGTCCGCTCTGATCCTCAGGTCGCTCAGCGATAGCAAACCCTCGACGGCGGCAGCCGGAATGTCCGAAGGCCCGGCGGCCACAAAGCGATCGATTGCGTCCTGCAGCGCCTCTGCCGCATGGCGCGCTCCAACGCGCTGTCGGATCTGATATAGGCTGATGGCGTGATTCGAGTAGGCGAGCAGGCAGGCCGGCTCCCGTTCCATGACGAACGCGATGTCCGCGCTGTATTCGGGCGAACCCGCGACCGCGCGCAGCGATCGCGCCTGTGCGTCTTCCCGCCAACCTTCTATCTGCTCCGCCTCTGCTCGCACCTGGTTCATCTGTCCGTTACACACCCCGAAGAACCACGCGCGGTCGAGCCGTTCCTTCCGCGCATCGACGCCGAACCGGCGCAGCCGCTCGGCTCTGCGCTCACGGAAGTCGTCGCCGATCGTGTAGACATGCCTCTCAAGGAACGAGCGTACCTGCGACCGCCACGGCGACTCCTCCCGCACGTACCGATTCCCGGCCTCCGCGATGCCAAGGCGCGCATGGGTGTCCGCGAGGTAATGGCGTATGAGTTCCGCGGCCTGGGGAAACTCGTCGTAGTAGACGATGTGCTCGCCCTCGACCAGAGGCCTCTCAAGCCCGCCCACCCGGTTGGGTCGCTTGGCCAACACCATGGCCCCCGCGGCCATCGCCTCGCCGACGCGATACGTGAGATTCGGAGGCCCTTGCCCCGAGTGCTGAAACACGATCTTCGACTGCTCGTAGATGCGCATCATGTCGCGCAGAAAGGGGCCTTCGCGAATCTCGACGCGGATGCCTTCGGCCGCCAAGCGGCTGAGCTGCTCCAGTTCGAGGCATCTCAGCCGTGTGGTGAGGGGGCTCGAGTGACCCACGAAGGACACATCGATCGGGCGGCCGTCGAATTCGACGTCATGCTCCGGCCTCAACCAGCTCGCCGTGAAGTAGTTGAAGCACACCCAGTTGTCGTAGCCACGGTCCACGAACAGCTCTCGGATCTCGTCGTACGACGTGCCGATGAGGTCGAAGTAGTAAGCCACGTGGTGGTACGCGTCGGCGTACTTGAATTCGTCTTCAAGCCACGCGACCGTTGGGACTGGGCACGTCGACAGCCCGCGTGGAAGGAACGCCTCGTGCGGCCTGAGGTAGAACACCCAGTCGGGTCGCCTGCCGATCCTGGCGAAGATGTCCTCGATATGTTCGTCCGACGCCGCAGGGAGGAACGTCCGCCCGTCGTCCAGGCCTCGCCATGCTTCTGGAGCCAGGAAGTCGGACTCGGGACCCACGGTTACGACGTCGTGACCGAGTTGACGCAGGCCGAGCTCGAACGTGTAGAGGCACGGCACGGGTGGATTCGAGTGCAACACGAGGACGCGGCGTCGCGAAGCTGGGATACTTGGTTGGTCGCGCGGCTGGTCCGGGGGCTTCGTCATGCCGCGCGCGCCGCTTCCAGGG
>NYZG01000025.1 GCA_002687025.1 Candidatus Poribacteria bacterium | reverse complement strand
GCGACACGCCGCACTCCATCTCCTCGACACACGCAGGCGCACACATGAGAGCCGACAGGTGCGCCGAAGCGTCCTCGGCCGGAACGTCAACGTCCACAACGAGAACGCCGCTGAACTCGGTTAGCAGGCCAACGCCCGTCGCCTCATCCCATGCGCCCTCGTATGCCCACCTCTCCCAGTCCGTCTCGTACGCCGTCGGGTCCTCCCGGTAGTGGACCCAACGGAACAGCGGACGGCGCCCGTCGCCCAGCGGAACAGCCGTCCATCCGGGTCCTCTGTATCGCTCTGCCCACGCGGCCAGGGATGCCATGGCTCACCCCTCGACGACCGTGGACGGGGCTGCGTCCCGGCGGAACCGACGCCCCGCCCGCCGCCACTCGAGACCTCCGTTGCGAGCGCTCGCCGCAGTTCGTCCACCGCGTTGGCTTCGATGCCGAGTGCACCCGCGAGTCGCCGCGCTTCGTCGGCCCGCATGTTCAACCGTCCCGTCTCGATCATCCAGACCGTCGAAGCGGCCATGTCCGCAAACGCGGCGAGCTTCGTGATCGTCAATCCCGCGGCGCGGCGCGTGTCTCTCAGGTTCATCGCCCACCCTCCACCGGTTACTTTCAGATTCGATAGGAGTGTATTATGTGCATTGGAAGGGGCTCCCAATACATAATCCCCGATCTGCCGACGATGTCCGCGAATACCTCCAAGGGCGGATGCGCCGTCCGATCCCGGACGCGATCTGGGATATCCTCAACCGGCGCCATGACGACGTCGTGAACGTGCTGGTGGAACGCGCGACCAACGAGCCGGACTTCGAGGACGCCGAACGCGACGCGGTCAGTATCATCCGTGAGATCGAGGCCGTCGGGGGGTCGAAGGACGCGACGCGCCGCGCGCGCAGGGAAGACCTGACGCGCAGAGCAAGCGGCGTGGATCGGTCGCTTGCGGTAGCCGCTATGCGCGGTCATCAAGCGCGCGCAATGCCTGACGTCATCGCGTTCCGGCGCGATGTGCTGCACGGCGAGGTCGTGCTGATCCGTGACGTCCCGGCTTGGGTCGAGAAGCAGGCGCGCGCCGAACCATACCCGCCTGTCCAGCGGCAAGAGGCGGTCACAAACGCTGCTGTCTTACCCGCCGCCGTCGGGCTGGGCAGAACAGGTGCGCGTCGGGACAGGGACGCTGGGGCGGTTGAGGAGCATCGCAGGCACGCTCGTAGGCCGCTACGACTGGTCTGAGGCCGGCGCCGTCGGTCTTATCCTGACAGACCAGCCTCCGTTCGTCGGCATTCAACGCGCCACGACGCACTCGCCAGGGAATCCGACGCGGTGCACCATCGCCCTGACCGTTCCGTACTGGGCGTCCGCATCGGACGTAGCGGACGCGTATCTGGAGGGACGTCGAGAGCTACTGGACCGCGGCGCGCCGAAGCTGCGACCTCTGTCCGAAAAGAGCTCGGCGCTGATGTTCTTCGTCAGCGAGAGACTCGATACGGATGGAAAGCCCAACCACGACTGGAAGCGCATCTGGAGGGACTGGATCGCGGAGTACCCAGAATGGGGGTTCCCGGACGCCCAGCGCCTCAACAGCGAATACCGCCGGTTGGTGAAGGCCGTCTGCGGTGCACGCCGGGGACCAACGCTAACCGGCACTATTGCGTTTGGCGAACGCGTGTGACTGCGGGAATCCTCGGCAACACCGACAGCGGGTGTGCGGTCGTCCGGCGCGTGCCCCGCGGTCGTGCCAGCACCTCGGCCACCGTGCCCGTGGACTGCCGCCGGGCAAACGTCCCGGCCGGCCTACAGCGCGATGGCCGGCAAGGCGCTTCTCACGGGCCCGGGCATCGAACGACGTTCCTGTCGTGCCGCCATGGACCCGGATACACAGCCTTCGGATGCGCGTCATCGACCCGACCGCGTGCGAGCCCTACCGAGAAGCCGACATGTCGTCTTCCGCGCCTGAGTCAGACAGCTGCTCGTAGATGCCCGTGAGCTGCGCGAGGGCCGCTTCGAGATCCGCCGCGAACTCGAGCGCTAGGACTGCGGGCTCCGGCGGGCCCCGCGTTTTCTGAGCTGTCGTCCTTCAGCCAGAGGATGTCGGGGCTCGCCTCGTCGCCCTGGGTCGACTCGTCGTGCGCGAACGACCGGAACCGATCGGCCTCTCGCCTCTCGTGGCGGCTGTCGGCGTTGTAGCAATCGAGGGAGTCCTGGAGATGCTCGCGCCGTAACGGGTTCGCCTTCAACGTCAGGCGCATGGTCGTCCGGAGGCCGTACATCCACACGCGTTACGGCCACAGATGCTCGCTCGCGGGCCGCCGGTCGAAGAACGGCACCCCCGCCTCGACGGCCTGCGCGTAGAAGATACCGGTCGGCTGCCGAAGCAGCGTGTGCAGGACATGAGCCCTGTAGACTGATCCACCCGGATGGCCGATGCTGGCTTCGGTGTGCCAATGGTATTCTCTCGCCGCATTGAGAGAGGATGTCATGGCGAAGCAGAAGCGTTACTCGGCGCAGCTGAAGTTTCACGTGGTGTTGGAGTCGCTCCAACGGAAACGACCTGACGCGGAGGTCGCACGCGCCTACGGCGTGCACGCGATCATGCCGGCGAAGTCGAAGAAGCACTTCGTGGAGAGCGGCTCCGAGGAGTTCGGTGGCAAGGAAGAGGCGAAGCACGGTCTGCTGCCGCGTTGGTATGGGCACGGAAAACGCTGGGTCGAGATCGCCTCCGACGCCGCCGTCTGGCATTACGCTGGCCAGCCAACCGTCCCGAAACGACGGGTTCGCGCGCGCGATCCTGCAAGGGGAGTTCGAGTCTCGCGCGCTACCCGGCCTACGGCGCGCTGGCGTCGGTCCGCCGCCATCTCTGGCCGGACCTTCGTCTCCACGTCGCGACCCCAGCACGACATCGAGCAAAGCCCACATGAGTGGATGCGCCGCCTATCAGACCTTCTCTGCCATGCCGCATAGTGGATGAAGTCGAGATGAGGCCGCGCTCTACACCTCCCAATGGACAGAGCCCGTATTGGCTTCCTCGGTGGATTCCCGTTGCACGGTCGCCGCGGCGGGTGATACTACATCCGGCGTGGGGCCTGTCCTCAGACGGTGTGCTTCATATCAGCGTCCTTCACGCACACACTCACCATGTCACCTTCGTCCCTCGAACGTGGCGTATGGGCGGAACAGGAGGCCGACAACATGCACGCGCTGTACATCCTTTCTGTCTGGTCGCACATCGTCGCCGTCGCCGTATGGCTCGGCGGCAGCCTGTTCCTGGCGCTCGTCATCGTGCCGGTGCTGCGCCGGCCCGAATACCGCGACGGAGCTGCGCGTCTGGTACGCGCGGCCGGCATCCGGTTCCGGACGGTGGGGTGGGCGTGCTTCGCCGCCATCGTCGCCACCGGGATATTCAACCTCAACCAACGAGGCGTAGACTGGTCGCATCTGTGGAGCGGCCTCATTTGGCAAGGACCGCAAGGTCGCGCGCTCGCCATCAAACTCGGCCTGGTAACGGCCGTACTCGCAGTCAGCCTTGTGCACGACTGGCTCATCGGGCCAAAGGCGACTGAGCGACTGCTCTCCGATCCGACATCGCCCGAGGCGCAGAAGCTGCGCAAGGTAGCGTCGTGGGTCGGGCGAGCCAACGTGCTGCTCGGCCTGGCCATCGTCGCCATGGCCGCGCTCTTCGTAAGGGGCGGCATCTGATCGCGCGTCGCCGTCCCACCGCGCAATTCGCGCTTCGGCCGGGCAGGGATGCTCTCGGCGGTTGCGAAGACCGGGATGCCGCGCGCGAACGCGGGCTCCCGGAGTCCTGCTCCTGGCGCCCGTTTCCTGGGGGCATACCGGTGTTACGTCAGTTCCGCCGGAGCTGACCTCGTGCTACGCGTTTCTCCTCCAGCATGTGCGCACGAAGCGACAGGAAGAGGGCAGCCGGCTCGCCCCATCGAGGCCGCGGAGTCCGTCGCCGGGAGAGTCGGCGAGGACCCGTCCCGACATTGCCGCGTGGGGAAGCGTCTACGAGTATATATACCCACCGCAAGCGCAATAAACGACAGTACTCGCCTCTAATGTTGGGGCGCCGACTGCCCGGGCCTCCGCCCGACCACGCCGCGGCACAAGCCCTGTGTTCAAGCGGATTTCGCGCGATACCCGGCGCCGTGAAGAGTGCCGACAGACCGCAGCACGGCATCCTTAACGGCCATAAAGTACAATCCTACCCTTGCCAAGCACGGAACCGCGGCTATTCATGCTAGTGAAGAGGTTCACACCCTACCCGTCGGATAAGGGGTCCCGAACCAAATTGCGCGCGACGCCATGCTCCGAGCCAGTGCAACCGTAGGTGTTCACTTGGCGTGCCTCAGCACGTCGGAGGCACAGGAGACATGGGAGATCCTACAAGAGGGTTCTACCAAGACGAAAATCTTGTGTGCATTCGTCTAGGAACTGGCCCGCCCGGGGCCAACCACGGCCAGAGAAGGGGTACACGTCATGAGCAGGCTCCACAGCGCTGCTTCGTCGTCGGGGTTGCTTCTAGCGCTGTGGCTTGTTGCGCCCGGCGGCGCCGAATCGCAAGTCCCGAAGTACGAGGCCATCGAAGTGGTCGACGGCGGCGCCATCGTCGGGCTGGTGACATGGACTGGCGACCTGCCGGAGCTGCAGCACCTACCGATCACGAAGAACCCGGAAGTCTGTGATTTGAGTGGCGCGGGCGTCCGGCCCTCGCCGCGACTGATCGTCTCGGAGGAGAACCGTGGTGTTGGCAACACCGTCGTCTACCTCGCGGACATCGGGAAGGGGAAGGCGCTCGACGCGCTGCTGACTGCGGAACTGCTAAAGGCGGAGCTGGAGCCCGGTCAGAACCTGAGGATAGACCAGGCGCAGTGCATATACGAACCACACATCACCCTTGCCCCCCTGCGCGCAGAACTTGACATGACCAGCAGCGATGACCTCCTGCACAACCTCCACATGAGCGGCTCCGCCCGATACAACCTGGCGTTTCCCATCAAGGACAAGGTCATAACGCGGCGCCTGAGGAAGGCTGGCCTGATAAGCATTGCATGCGATGCCGGGCACAGCTGGATGAGCGCCTATATCCACGTGGTGCATCACCCGTACTACGCCATAACCGATGACGAGGGAGGTTTCACACTCTCCGACGTCCCTGCCGGAAAGTACTCGCTGCACGCATGGCACGAGGGGTGGGATATCGTCAAAACGGAGGCGCAGGGCGGCCAGATAACCGGTTACGAATTCTCAGAACCCATCATTCTGGAAGATGAGGTGACCGTGGCGGCGGGCACGGAAACGCAGGCGAACTTCGAACTGTCCAATGCCAGTGAGCCCGAGTCGCAATAGGCGTCGAATGCCGCCCCGCGTCGGGGTTGCACACGGCATCACTGACGGAACGCGTCCCTCGACACGCGAAGGCACGTGAGAGACAGATGGAAATCCACTACGACCCCCAGCTAGTAGAAGAGACCGTCTTCCAGGAGTTGGCGCGTAGAGAGCGGCTAGAGGATCTGGACCTCGTCAGGAGATTCCGCAGCGAATCGGATGCGATCTATGACAGCCACGGCGTTGGCCAACGCGAGCGGGAATTCGACAGGCTACATCAGACATTCTTCCGTCTTCTGGGGCTTGACTTCTCTGTCCGGGCCATACTTACGGAATTCGCCGGAATTGAGGACAAGATAGCGACTGTACTGATTGGGAAGGCGTTCACGGAACGCGACGAGGTAGCAGAACTCAGTCTGGACTGTCGGAACGTCGGTGTGAAGATCCGGCCCAGGCGCTTCCTCGATCGGCCCGTGCTGCTGAGACAGATGAGACATGAACTGATGCACGTCTCAGATATGCTGGCCGAAGAGTTCGCGTATACGTACGAAGGATCGCTCCAGGTCTCTTCTCCGATGGAAGAGTCCATCGTCAGGGATAGGTACGGGCTCATATGGGACATTCACGTAGACGGCCGATTGGCGAGACAGGGCAAAGACACGGTCCTGGGCAGGGACGGTCGAGCGCGTGAATTCGGGGCAGTGTACGCGAAGATACCGGCCCCCCAGCGAGAGGCGATCTTCGCCAATCTCTGGCAAGCTGAAAGCCTGACGCATCATGACATCCTCGGTATGGCTCATGATGTGCGCGAAGTGCTGGCACGGGCAGGGGATGCCCTCGATGACACGGCGCACGAGAAGATCCTGCTGTCGGGCTCGCCATGTCCTCTCTGTCGGTTCCCAACGTACACCTGGACGGAAGACCTGCGTGAGCAGCTGCCCAAGGATACGTTGAAGCTCATTCAGGAGGACTACCCAGGCTGGGAACCGGAGGAGGCCGCATGTGAGCGCTGCCTCGAAGCCTACGCGGTCCACGCTCAACAGTGAGGCCGATCGGAGACCTGTTCGAGCGACGAGTTTCTCATTCCGACCGGCGCCAGGTGAGGATGTCGGCCTGCAAAGTCAGTCGAGAGGGCGAACAACGAGATGAGAGTCACGAGAAGACGATTCCTGGGGACGACCCTGGCGGCCGGGGCAAGCACGCTCCTGTCAGACAGAACGCTGGCCTTGACGACGCTTCAGGGTGTCGTTGGCGTCGACAACCCGTTGGAAGCCTACCCGGACCGCGATTGGGAAACGGTCTACCGGGAGCAATACGAGTACGAGGACTCGTTTACGTTCGTCTGTTCGCCAAACGACACGCATGCCTGTCGCCTGAGAGCCTTTGTGAAGAACGGCGTAGTCACGAGGATCGAGCAGAACTACGACGTCGAGAAATACGCGGACCTGTACGGGAACAAGGCTACCGCAGCCTGGCATCCCAGGGGATGTCTCAAGGGCTTCACGTTCCACCGAAGGGTCTATGGCCCGTATCGGCTCCGATACCCTCTGGTCCGAAAAGGTTGGAAGCGTTGGGCCGATGCCGGCTTCCCCGAGCTGACCGAGGAGAACAAGACCGAATACATGTTCGACGCCAGGGGACTGGACGAGCATCTGCGTATCTCCTGGGACGACGCCAACACGTACATCGCCCAGGCGATGGTGCACATCGCGGGCAAGTACAGTGGGGACGCGGGAGCGCAACGCCTCGCCGATGAGGGCTACCCTCCCGAGATGATCGACGAGATGCATGGCGCCGGGACGAGGACGTTCAAGCTCCGGGGCGGCATGGGGCTTCTGGGCGTCATGGGCAAGTACGGCATGTACCGGCTGAGCAACTCGCTTGCCCTCCTCGACAGCCACGTACGAGGCGTTGGCCCCGAGGAGGCGTTCGGCGGCCGGAATTGGTCCAACTACACGTGGCATGGGGATCAGGCCCCCGGTCACCCGTGGGTGCATGGGCTTCAGACCTCCGACTGTGACTTCAACGATCTGCGGTTCTCGAAGCTCATCATCATCGCGGGCCGAAACATGGTGGAGAACTCCATGCCGGAGGCCCACTTCTTCACCGAGTGCATGGAGCGGGGCGCGAAGATCGTCACCATCACGCCTGAATACGGCCCACCCGCCAGCAAGTCCGACTACTGGATTCCCATTCGCCCCCAGACCGACGCGGCCCTCTTCCTCGGGATCAGCAAGATCCTCATCGATGAGAAGCTGTACGATGAGGATTTCGTCAAGAAGTTCACCGACATGCCGCTCCTGGTGAGAACGGACAATCTCAGAAGGCTGCGAGCAGACGACATCTTCCCTGATTATGAGAATCAGAATCTCTCCGACGGCCCGAGCTACAGCATCCAGGGCCTCACGGACGAACAGAGGGAGATCATCGGGGACTTCGTGGCGTGGGATACGCGAACCGACACGCCGACGGTCATTACGCGTGACGACATCGGCGAGAAGATGGCGGCGGACATAGATCCCGCCCTGGAAGGGACCTTCACGGTCACGACGACCGACGGCGAACAGATCGAGGTGATGCCGCTGTTCGAGATGTACAAGATCCATCTGCAGGATTACGGGCTCGACGAGGTCAACGAGATCACCCACGCGCCCAAGGAGCTGATCACGAGGCTGGCAAGGGATATTGCGGCGATCAAGCCCGTCGCCATCCACAATGGCGAGGGTGTGAACCACTGGTTCCACGCGGTTGAGATGAACCGAAGCACCTACCTGCCGCTGATGCTCACCGGGAACCTCGGACACCCGGGCTCCGGCTCCCATACGTGGGCGGGGAACTACAAGGCCGCCAACTTCCAGGGGTCCGCGTGGTCGGGTCCCGGCTTCATCGGCTGGGTGAAGGAGGACCCCTTCAACCTGAACCTCGACCCGGATGCATCGGGGAAGGACGTGACGGTCAGGTCCTACATCAAGGGCGAGGAACCGGCCTACTGGAATCATGGCGACCGGCCACTCATCGTCGACACGCCGAAGTACGGACGAAAGGTCTTCACCGGCAAGACCCACATGCCCACGCCGACCAAGGTGATGTTCTTCAACAACGTCAATCTGCTCAATAACGCCAAGCATGCGTACGAGATGCTGAAGAACGTCAATCCCAAGGTGGAGATGATCATCTCGGCGGATGTCGAGATGACGGCCTCCATCGAGTATGCCGACTTCGCTCTGCCCGCCAACACGTGGATGGAGTTCGAAGGTCTGGAAATCACGTCGTCCTGCTCCAACCCCTTCCTGCAGATCTGGAAGGGCGGCATGAAGCCGCTGTACGACAGCAGAGACGACATCGTCATCCTGGCGGGCGTGGGGGCGAAACTGGCCGAGCTCACAGGCGATCAGAGACTGTGGGACATGTGGAAGTTCGTCCACGAGGGGCGACGTGACATCTACATGCAGAGGCTGCTGGATACCTGCACCACCACGACCGGGTATCAGCTGGACGACATCATGGCGGGGAAGTATGGCGAGCCGGGAGCCGCCCTCATGCTGTTCCGCACATATCCGAGGATCCCGTTCTGGGAACAGGTCCACGAGAACATCCCCTTCTACACGGATCACGGCCGAATTCAGGCCTACACCGACCTGCCCGAGCCCATCGAGTATGGCGAGAACTTCATCGTCCACCGGGAGGGCCCGGAGGCCACGCCGTATCTGCCGAATGTCATCATCAGCTCCAATCCCTACGTCCGCCCGGACGACTACGGCATTCCCTGGGATGCGGAGCACTGGGATGAGAGAACCGTGCGGAACGTGAAGCTCTCCTGGGAGGAGGCCAAGGAGACCACGAACTTCCTGTGGGAGAAAGGGTACACCTCCTTCTGCGCCACGCCCAAAACCCGTCACCGGGTCCATTCCCAGTGGAGCGTCACGGACTGGAACCTCCTCTGGAACTCCAACTTCGGCGACCCATACCGAATGGACAAGCGCAGCCCTGGCGTGGGCGAGCACCAGCTCCACATCAACCCAGAGGCGGCGAAGGACCTGGGCATCAACGACGGTGACTACGTGTACGTGGATGCGAACCCCGCCGACAGGCCCTACATGGGCTGGAAGCCCAGCGACCCATTCTACCGGGTCGCGAGGCTGATGCTCAGAGCCAAGTATAATCCGGCGTACCCCTACAGCTTCACGATGATGAAGCATGCCCCCTTCATCGCCACGGAAAAGAGCGTCAAGGCGCACGAAACGCGCGCCGACGGCAGAGCCCTTTCCGCCGGGACGGGCTACCAGTCCAACTTCCGCTACGGCTCTCAGCAGAGCTTCACGCGGAACTGGCATATGCCGATGCACCAGACCGACACCCTCTTCCACAAGCGCAAGGCGTTCATGTCGTTCTTCTTCGGTGGCGAGGGCGATAACCACGCCGTCAACACTGTGCCTAAGGAGACTCTGGTCCGGATCACCAAGGCCGAGGATGGCGGCCTGGGCGGCAGGGGAATCTGGCAACCGGCACGCAGCGGCAATTCGCCCAGCAACGAGAGCGACTTCATGAACCGCTATATGCGCGGCGATCTGGTGAAGATGAAGGGGTCCTAGCGGAACCACGGGTCCGCGGGAGCCCTCCTCGGGTGGGGCATACCGAACTGCCGGCGAAGGGCCGCCGGGCCGCGCCGGCATCGGTCGCCTGGATCGAACAGAGCAAGGAACAGCAGGCATGTCTGACGTCTACAATTGGCAGCTGGGTCGGGAGATGGAATACCCCTACGAGGAGGCCCACCCCAAGCGCCAGTTCGCCTTCGTCTTCAACACCAACCGCTGTATCGCCTGTCAGACATGCACGATGGCGTGCAAGTCGACCTGGACCTTCTCGAAAGGCCAGGAGTACATGTGGTGGAACAACGTAGAGACGAAGCCGTACGGCGGCTACCCCCAGTCCTGGGACGTGAAGATCCTGCAGCTCCTGGAGGAGTCCAATCCAGGCGGGCAGGTCTGGGACGATGCGGACGCGGACGGCGCCGAGAAGCCGTACGGAACCTTCGAAGGCATGACCATCTTCGAGGCCGCCACTAAGAGGTACGGGCCGGAGGGCGCCCAGAGGGCTCTCGGATACGTGCCGACCGATGAGGAGTGGNGATTCCCGAACATCTACGAGGATACGGCGAAGGGACAGCCGGGCAAGGAGTTCCAGTGGGACAAAGAGGGCTCGGCTCTCCCGGAACATGGCACGTGGTTCTTCTACCTTCAGAGGCTGTGTAACCACTGCAGCTACCCCGCCTGTGTCGCCGCCTGCACTCGGAAGGCGGTATACAAGCGCCCTGAGGACGGCATCGTCCTCATCGACCAGTCCCGCTGTCGTGGATACCNGAAGTGCGTCGAGGCGTGCCCTTACAAGAAGCCGATGTTCCGAGGAACGACCAGGACATCGGAGAAATGCACCGCCTGCTATCCGCGGATAGAGGGGCAGGAGGCGCTTACGGACGGCCGCCCGACCGAGACTCGCTGCATGGCATCGTGCGTCGGCAAGATCCGACTTCAGGGACTTGTCAACGTGAACGACGACGGAAGCTGGGCGGAAGACAGGCAGAACCCGCTTTACTACCTCGTCCAGGTTGAGAAGGTCGCCCTCCCTCTCTATCCCCAGTTGGGCACCGGGCCCAACGGGTTCTACATCCCGCCAAGGTGGGNGCCGAGAGAATACCTCCGACAGATGTTTGGGCCAGGAGTCGATGCGGCCATCGAGAAGTACGTCGCGCCTTCTCGCGAGCTCCTGGCGGTGCTTCAGCTCTTCCGCGCGTCACAGACCATCATCTTCCGGTACGAGATCGAGGAGGGCGAGAAGGTCTTCGAGACGACGATCGATGGCAAGACATGGGAGATGTACAACGACACGGCCATCGGGTTCGATGAGGAGGGGAACGAAGTCGTGAGGACGACGGTTGAAGAGCCGATCCATGTGCGGGACCCGAAACACCCCAACTCCATCTAGCGCGTGAGCCACGAGCCCTCCTGCGCGGCCGTCCGCGGACGAGAGCACTCCCTAGCCATTCGGGAAGAACTATGGTTGCCGATAGATCGACGAATGTGACACTGGCTCTTGTCAGGAGCGGCGTGTATCAGTTCCTGTCGGACGCCTTCCTCTATCCTGGGGAAGAGCTCCTCTCCCTCATCGAGGACGAGACCTTCGCCGCGAATGCCAGGGACTGGGTGCGACGCCTCCCTGAGCGCGAAGGCGAAGAGCTCGCACGCAGCATGGTGAGCCTGGTGGCTTCCCTCGAGGGCTCCCTGCCGGCCGACTTGCAGGGGGAGTATCGGAGGATATTCGGCCACACGGTCTCCAAGGACTGTCCGCCGTATGAGACAGAATACGGAAAGGCGCACATCTTCCAGCAGGCGTCTGAGATGGCGGACATCGGGGGATTCTACCGGGCGTTCGGCCTGGAAGCGTCCGAGGAGAATAGAGACCGGCTCGACCACATCAGCACCGAGCTGGAGTTCATGCATGTCCTTGCCTACAAAGAGGCGCACGCCCTGGAATACCACGGCGAGGAGAAGGGCCAGCTCTGTCGGGAGGCCCAGCAGAAGTTCCTGAACGAGCATCTGGGGCGATGGGCTCTGTACTTCGTCGGGCTGCTGAGCAAGAAGGCCGAGACCGGGTTCTATCGCGAGCTGGCGTCACTGACGAAGTCGTTCATGACCTTCGAGGCGCGGTTCCTGGAGGCCGCGCCCGACGAGGTGCGCGAGCTGTCATCAGCGGCGTTTGAGCCCGAATTCACATGTCAATCGGATGGCGACGCGCTGCTGGCAATAGAAGGGATGCAGGAAGGGAGATGAAAAGGACAAGGATCGGCTTCTACGGGGTGATTCTGGCGATTGCCGTGTTCCTGGCCGGAGGCGAATTCAGCCATGCGTCCGAGGAGATGCCGCCGCCCGGTGTGACGCCTGAGCTCCTGGAACAGGGCAAGAAGCTCTACACAGAGGACTGTGCGGTCTGCCACGGGACTGAGGGAAAAGGGGATGGCACAGGGGCGTATCTGCTCTTCCCAAAGCCGCGGAACTTCACAGACGGCATATTCAAGGTCCGCTCCACGCCGACAGGCGAATTGCCGAGAGATGTGGACCTCTATCGCACGATCAGCGAAGGAATGCCGGGCTCCGCGATGTCCAGCTTCGTTTCCCGCACGGAAGCCGAGCGGTGGGCGTTGACATACTACGTATTGGAGATGGCCGACATTCGGGAGGAACCCGAGAGGGTCATCCAGGTACCGCCAGAACCGCCTGCGACCCCCGAGGCCCTGGCCGAGGGAAAGGCTCTGTACACGACCTTCAAGTGCTGGGAATGTCACGGCGATGAAGGGCGAGGCGATGGGCCTTCGGCGGCGACATCGAGGGACGACTGGGGTTACCCAAACCCACCCAATGACTTTACGCGCGGCATCTACAAGGGCGGAGGCGAGAACGAGGACATATACCTTCGGTTCACCACGGGTATGGATGGCGCCACCATGCCGTCGTACGAGGACTCGGCCAGTGAGGAGCAGCGATGGGCTCTGGTCCACTACCTGAAATCCCTCGCGGGCCAGAAGGTGGCCGCCCAGCCGGGCACGGGTACCATCACGGCCAGGAAGGTCACCGGATCGTTCTCCCTCAACCCCACGCATCCGCTCTGGGATGACGCGCCAGCGAGTCAGATCCCCGTGATGCTCCTTTGGCAGCGACAGCAGGCGGCAGACACCGTGTCGGTGAAGGCCGCCCATAACGGCTCCGAGATTGCCTTCCTGCTCGAATGGGAAGACTGGGAGCCGGCAGCCCGTTTCATCCGTCATCAGGACTACACAGATGGCGCCGCGATCCAGTTTTCGCTCTCCGCGGAACCGCCTCACTTCACGATGGGCGAGAAGGACGGGACCACGAACCTCTGGTACTGGCGGGCAGACCGGCAGATGGATCTTGCCAGGTTCCAGGATGTCGAGGACGTCTATCCCCGAGTGGTCGCAGACGACTACCAGTTTGCCAAGGATCGGTACCCCAAGGACATAGAGCGGCCCGGCCATCTGGCCGTTCTGTCGGCGCCGGCTCATGATCCCCTCTACCTTGCCGGCGTGTCCGTGGGGAACCTCGTGTCCACCTGGCGGACCTCAGCAGTCGAGGATCTGAACGCGGAAGGCTTCGGCACACTTACCGCGCAGAAGAAGCAGGAGCAGAACGTGACGGGCCAGGGATTCTGGCTCAACGGAGTCTGGAAGGTGGTGTTCGTTAGAAGCCTGAAATCCGAGGACCCGCTCGATGTCCAGTTGGCCCCGGGGGCGCAAACGCCCGTTGCCTTTGCCGTCTGGGACGGTTCACAAGGCGATCGCGACGGACAGAAGGCCGTGACGACCTGGTACGACCTCCGTCTCGACGAAGAATGACGATAACAGACCCCGTCCCCGTGTGCGAGTCTGCCTCGCGGGCCCGCTCATGGGCGGGTCACGTCCGGAAGGACCCCATGTCGGCTTCATGGAATCCCTGATCTCGTCACCATCCGACGCCTCATCTGGACTGCTGGCGCCGGCCACACAGCCGGGAGGGCCCGTCGCTCGTCGGCAGGCCCACGCACCGATGAGAAGGGGCGCCATGCGGCAGGGGACAAGCCAAGCACGGACGAAGCTCCGCGCCGCCGCCTTCCATGCCCTTCTGATCCTCTGCGCGGGAATGGCGAGTGTCTGCGCTGGCCAGGTAGTCCTGGATGGATTCCCGACAGAGACGGTCGCCATGACGCCCGAGATCGTCGAAGCTGGAAGGCAGCTCTACACGGAGAGATGCTCATTCTGCCACGGGGTTGCAGGCGCGGGAGATGGCTCCGTGGCGGATTATCTGGATCCCAGACCAAGGGATCTCACGTCGGGCATCTACAAGTTCCGCACCACGGGTACCGGAGAGTTGCCGATGGATGAGGACATCTTCCGGGTGATAACTCGAGGTGTTCCTGGAACCGCGATGCCCTCCTGGACCGAAGTCCTCACCGAGGACGAACGCTGGCAGCTGGTCCACTACATAAAGACCTTCTGTGAGGACTTCGAGTACCTCACGGAGGAGGACTACGTCGAGATGAGGATAACGGTCGGGGCGGAGTTGGCCTCGACTGCTGAGACCGTAGCGAAGGGAGAAGAGCTATATCGCAACATGAAATGTTGGGAGTGTCACGGGGACCGGGGAAGAGGCGACGGCCCTGCATCGGGAACGCACACGGACGACTGGGGATACCCCATATGGCCCTTCAATCTGACGCAGGGCTGGCAGTACCGAGGCGGAAGCACCGCGAAAGACATCTACATCCGCTTCACGACCGGCATCAGCGGCACCCCGATGCCCTCCTACGCTGACAATCTCTCGGACGAGGAGCGCTGGCAGCTTGCCCACTATATACGCACTCTGATAGCGGAAGAGGCCGCCCCTGGCTCCAGTGTGGTTCTGAGGTCGAAATCGCTGAAGGGCGATCTGCCAACGGATCCGAGTGACCCTCGCTGGGAGACAGCGGAGCCCACTGAGATCGCCCTTAGCGGTCAGGTGATTACCAGGCCACGCTGGCAGAATCCTGCGATCGAGTCCATAAACGTGAGGTCCCTCTACAACGAAGACGACATCGCCTTCCTCCTCGAATGGGACGACCGAAGAGAGGACCGCGTGCACCAGGTCGGCGACGAGCTGTCCGCGGACGACGTGGAAGACACATATGTGCGACTGGGGTCATCGAGGCCGCAAGAGGCAATGCGAGACGCGGTGGCCCTCCAGTTCCCGGTGAAGATGCCTGAAGGCCCGGTGAAGCCGCACTTCTACAGGGGCGCGCCCGGCAAGAGCGTGAACCTATGGATGTGGGCCGCCGATCGGTCCGGCGACGCAGAGCGGGACACATCGGTCGAGGAGATGAATGCCACAGGCTATGTGGATCCGCCTGTACCGCAGCCCAAGGAGAGCCAGCAGACACACGGCGCCGCGACGTGGAGTGAAGGCAAATGGCAGGCGGTCATATCCAGGACGCTCACGACGGAGGATAGCGCGAAGGACATTCAGTTCGTCCCGGGCCTCTTCATCCCCATAGCGTTCAACGCCTGGGAGGGCTCGAACGGCGAACGAGGCTTGAAGATGTCCATGTCCTCCTGGTACTCGCTGCTGCTGGAAACGTCCACGCCCGTAAGTGTCTACCTGTATAGCCTCGTCGGGATTCTACTGGCGTGCGGTTTCGAGCTGTGGCTCGTCCGCAGGCTCCGAAAGGCAGGTCCGGCTTAAGTGCACCGTCTAGTCGCCATCGTATGTCTCGTGTGCGTGTCACTGCTCACGGCGTCTCTCGTCCTTGCGCAGGAGGCCGATGTCTCCAGCGAACAGGGCGAGGCGATACAGGAAACCGTGCCCGGCACCGCTCCGGGCGAAGGTGAATACAGGTCGTTTCTCGGGCTCGACTCGCGCGTGATCGTGTGGGTCGTGGCGCAGGTGCACCTGATGTTCGCCGCTTTCGTCCTGGGCGTGCCGATGTTCGCCGTCATTGTCGAAATCATCGGCGTGGTCTCGAAGGACGACCGGTACGACCACCTGGCCCACGAATTCACGAAGCTCCTGTCCGCGGCCTTCTCCACGACTGCCGCCCTGGGCGGCCTGCTGGCCTTCACGCTGTTCGGTCTGTACCCACGCTTCATGGGGTACATGAGCGGGATATTCCACGGCAGCATGTACGTCTACGCGCTGCTCTTCTTCGCGGAGGCGTTCAGTCTCTACCTCTACTACTACACGTGGGAACGGCTTCGGAACAGGAAGGCGCTGCACATCTCGCTGGGCGTGCT
The DNA here is from genome assembly GCA_002687025.1 of Candidatus Poribacteria bacterium. GTDB lineage: Bacteria > Poribacteria > WGA-4E. The sequence continues at coordinate 11,485 of NYZG01000025.1, read as the reverse complement.
CCTGAACGTCGTGGGCACCGCGCTCATGTTCATCGCCAACTCGTGGCTGACATTCATGATGAGCCCGAAGGGCGTTGATCCCGCCACGGGCGCGCTTATCAGCTTCCGCGACGCGTTCGCGAACCCGCTATGGCAGCCGATCAACGTGCATCGGCTCATCGCCAACGTGACGTTCGGCGGCTTCGTCGTCGGGGCGTACGCGGCAATCAGGTTCATGAACGCCAAGACCGACGAGCAGCGCGCGCACTACGACTGGATGGGGTACATAGGCAACTTCGTCGCCATCCTGGCGCTGATCCCTCTACCGTTCGCGGGATATTACCTCGGGCGCGAGATCTACAGCGTCAGTCCCGTCATGGGCAACAACATGATGGGCGGGGCGTTCTCCTGGACGTTCATCATCCAGGCGATCCTGATCGGCATGATCTTCGTCGGCGCGAACTACTATCTGTGGACCGGGATGTCGCGGATACCTGGATCGGAGCGGTACACCGGCTACATAAAGTACCTGAACGTCATCCTGCTGCTCTGCTTCGCCGTGTGGCTCACACCGCACAACCTGCCACTGAGCTCGGAGGAGCAGCTCCTGATGGGTGGTCAATACCATCCCGTCCTCAAGTACCTGGGACTCATGTCCGCGAAGAATGCCGCGGTCAACTTCATCATCCTATCGACGTTCTTCAGCTTCCTGCTCTATCGGCGCGCAAACAAGAGCGAACGGGTACCGGTCTCCGAACAGGGCAGGACGGTGAAGATCGTCGTCTCCGCGGTCGGCGTTCTGTGCATGGCACTCCTCGGCGCGTACGCGTACTCGCTCCTCGCCCTGGACCCCACAACGCTTGACCTCGCGCCTGAGAAGAGCCGTTACTTCGTCCTCCCCGCGGTGTTGCTGATAGTACAGATCGGCGCCATCGGCGCCTGTGCGGTGCTCACCTTCGTGAATCGTGGGATCGTCGCGCAGGCCGCGCTGTTCGGAGTCACGATACTCAGCGTCGTGTTCATCCTCGGCGTATACGGATTCGTCGTGATGACGGAGGCGAACCCGTTCCTGAGGAACATCGCCGTCTGCCAGGTCCTGCTGGTCCTGAGTTCTCTTGTCTTCGGTTCGGCGATCGATGTGGCGCTCTTCCGCAAGGCACAGCAGGTCGGGAACATCGCATGGGGGAGGATCCCCATACGATCGCAATACACGCTCGTGCTCCTGTGCGTGTCCATCGTGCTGCTGATGGGCCTGATGGGGTACATCCGCTCCGGGTTGCGCGAAGACTGGCACGTGTACGGTGTGATCCGGGACACGTCGCAATGGGCCTTCACGCCCACCATGGCCTACATGAGCAAGGTTGTCGCCCTGTGCACCGTGATCTTCCTTGGCCTGGTGACGTTCGTCTTCTGGCTGAGCGGGCTGCAGCAGAAGGAATCAGAGCCGGATAGCTGAGGGCCCGGCGCCAGCGGGAAGGAGGGACTCGTGACATGAGAAGCGCCTATCTGAACGTCGCGCTGTTCGCGGCGCTGCTGATCGCGTTCTTCGTTCTCGTTGGGGAGGCGGTCACGCGTATCTCGGGTCTTGGTGGGAGCGTCGCGACCGTTGCGGGGGTGAACCCGGAAGCCGGCGAGTCGATCTTCTGGGGGAAGGGCAAGTGTGGTACCTGCCACCACATCGGTGGCCGTGGCAGCGCGGTCCGTTGTCCCGACCTGGACGGCATCGGCGCGCTGGCCGTTGAGCGAGCGGCTGAGCTCACGGCCGGGGGCAGCACCATGTCGCCCACGGATTACCTTGTCCAGTCGATCGCCGAACCGTCCACATACGTGGTCGCTAACTACAAGGACGAAATGCCGAAGGCGTACGAGCCACCGATCGGCCTGACGGCTGAGGAGATATCTGCCACGATCACGTATCTGCAGACGCTAGGCGGAGAGGCGGACGCGGCGGCGATCACGCTGCCCGACGCGGTACGGCAAGCCGCAGCGGCGGCATCGTCGGGATCATGGACCCCGTATATCGAGGGCAACGCGACGGTAGGCGAATACCTGTTCTACGATCGGCAGGGCGTGGCCACGTGTGTGCTCTGTCACACCTCCATCGACAAGGACGGCGTGGAGCGTGGCGGCGACGTCGGGCCGGTGCTGTCACACGTCGCGGGCGTTCGCACGCCTGAGTTCATGCTCCGTTCCATGCTCGACCCCAGCGCGGAGATCGCCAGCGGCTTTGAGCAGACGCTCATCATCACGACGGCGAACCAGTACGAAGACGGCGTGAAGGTGCGTGAGGACGAGGCCTCGATCACGATCAAGAGAATGCAGGCGAACGAGGTGATCGAGATCACGGTGCAGAAGGACGAGATACGGAAGATCAGCAACCAGACGCTGTCGGCGATGCCGGGAAACTACACGGACCTGCTGACCGTACAGCAGCTCCATGACATCCTGGCGTACCTAATGACACTCGGATAGCACGGCGGGGATTCCGACCATGCCTCGTAGACGCATGTCTCTGTTCTGGTCTGTGGTCGTCGCGTGCGCGTCGATCTATGTCTTCCTGGCGTTCGTCTTCCCGTACGCCGCGATGTGGATCGCCGGAAGCGAGAATGCGCTGCCGGTACCGGCAGCGCTGATCGCGATCTTCATGGCCCTGACGATTGTCGGGGCGCTCATCCACGTCTCCACAGACGACGACCGTCTGCGGGAGTTCCTCGATCCCGTCGTCCGCCTCCTCCGCGGATGGGATCGGTCCGAGGGATACTCGACCCGGGCCGTTGCGCGGCTAGCGGTGCTGACGGCGTTCCCTCTGCTCGTCGGATGGGTGGTGTACGGCGCCGCCGCGCCGGACACGCGGACGCCATCCTTGCTGCGCATCCAGCACCCAACTATGCCCGGACGCTATGAGAACTTGACGAACCCGTTCGCGGACGTGGACGAGGCCACACGGGCGCAATACATCGAAGAGGGGACGACGCTCTACCAAGTCAACTGTCGCCCGTGTCATGGAACCAAGGCCGATGGGGCCGGGCCGATGGCGCGGGGTCTCCGTCTGAAGCCCGCGGATTTCCAGGATGCCGGCACCATCGGGACCGTCGTCGAGTCGTACGCGTTCTGGCGCATCAAGGAGGGCGGCCGAGGTCTGCCGATGGCCGCCAGTCCATGGGACTCGGCAATGCCCGCCTGGAAGGACGAACTGTCCGACGAGGAGATCTGGAAGATCGTCATGGCTGAATACGCCATCGCCGGGCGTGAGCCGCGCAAACCAGAGTCGCACGAGTGATGAAGGGGGATCTGTGGCACAGGTAAGGACCGGATCGTATCGACGGATACTTGTGGCAGTAGACAACTCGCTGGCGGGGGCGCTGGCGACGGACGCCGCCATCGCGCTCGGAGTCGGTTGCGGCGCGGAGGTCGCCGGCATTCATGTGTACGCGGCCCGTCTGCACGACCGACGGTTCACCGACATGGAGCCCGGCCTGCCGCCGGAGTACCAGCATCCCAAGGAGCTGCAGAGACAGCGTGACATACACGGCTCCCTCATCGGGGAGGGTCTCGCGGCGATCTCGAACTCCTACCTCGATGCGACGGCCGAGAAATGCCGGGCCGCCGGAATCAAGTTCGACAGGCTACAGGCGGAGGGAAAGAACTACGCCGAACTCGTCCGCGCCGTCCGGGACGACCCGTGCGATCTGGTCGCGATGGGCGTGTCAGGGCTGGGAGACACCGGTGACGGCGCCGTAGGCAGCACGTGCCTCCGCGTGGTGCGACGCGTCGGGACGGACTGCCTTGTCGTGAGGCCCGGCGCCGCGCCGGACGGACGGGTGGTGGTGGCGGTGGACGGCAGCCCGAGGTCGTTCTCGGGGCTGAGAACGGCATTGGCGCTGGCCCGTGAATCGGGGGCAGAGGTCGAGGCGGTCGCCGCGTTTGACCGGGACTTCCACATATCCGTGTTCGCGACCCTGCAGGACGTCCTCAGTGAGGAAGCGGATCGCATCTTCGGAGTCCAAAGGCAGAAGGACCTGCACGACAAGATCATCGACCAGGGCATCGCCAAGATATACGGAGACCATCTCACCACGGCGGAGGGGATCGCCGCCGATGAGGGCGTGGAGATCAACACCAAGCTTCTGATCGGTAAGCCCTACCGCGCCGTTCTCGACTACCTGCACGAGAGGCCTGCCGGTCTGCTCGTCGTTGGGAAGCTCGGTGTCCACGCGGACGAAGGGCTCGACATTGGCAGCAACACGGAGAATCTACTTCGCCTCGCTCCGTGCAACACGCTCATCTCATCCAGGTTGCATCCCGCAGACGCCACTGCGCCGGCTACACTGGACGCGGCAGGATGAGCATGTCGGCCAACGCTATGCCCACCCACACGCAGGACGCGCATCAGCCATACCTGATCTCGTGGAACGTGACACGGCGCTGCAACCTCAGCTGCGCCCACTGTTACATGGACGCTGGGGCGCGGAGCGCGCCGTCCGACGACGAACTCACCACGGAGGAGGGACTCCGCCTTCTCGACGACATCGCCGATGTCGGCCCGGGCGCGATGCTCGTGCTGACGGGCGGAGAGCCACTCCTGCGCCCAGACATATTCGACCTCGCCGAGCACGCGGCCCAACGAGGTCTGCTGGTGGTACTTGGGACGAACGCCTACCTGCTAGGCGACGCCGCGGCGCAGCAACTGGCGGACGCAGGTGTCCGCGGCGTGGGCATCAGCCTGGACTCCACGCGCGCCACCGGACATGACGACTTCCGGGACAGACCGGGCTCGTGGCGCCGCGCTCTCGAGGCGATGGATGTCTGCCGCAGACGGGGCCTGGAGTTCCAGGTCCAGATGAGCGTCACAACGCAGAACGTCGACGAGGTTCCGTCCGTCCTCGACCTGGCGCGAGACAAGGGCGCCAAGGCGTTCAACGTCTTCTTCCTCGTGTGTACCGGACGGGGGCAGGGAATCACCGACATCTCGCCGCAGGAGTACGAACGGACGCTGTCATCACTGGTTGAGTTGGGCGGGAGCCATGGTGGGATGATGGTCCGGGCGCGCTGTGCGCCCTATGTCGCGCGAATCGCGCGCCAGAGCGACCCCGGTCTGTCCGTGTACGAGGATCAGGTCGCGTGCATCGCGGCGACGCATTACTGCCGCATTACGCCCGACGGCGCGGTCACGCCGTGTCCATATCTTCCGGCCGTCGCCGGCGCGATCAGAGAACAGCCGTTCGGCGAGATATGGCGTGGATCCGAGCTCCTGGCGGAAATGCGGTCGGGAAATCTGGGCGGCAAATGCGGCGCGTGCGAATACGGCGCCACCTGCGGCGGCTGCAGGGCGCGAGCCTTCGCCATGACCGGCGACTACATGGCTGAGGATTCGTGGTGTCTGCATCAACCGCCGCAAGCCTCACACGGCGTGGGCGATAGGGAGCCCGCACGAGAGCCGGTCTGGACCGAGGAGGCCCGGGATCGGTTCGCCCGCGCTCCCGGGTTCGTTCGCAAGATGGTGATGCGGAAGATTGAGCAGTATGCCCGGGAGCACGACCACCATCTCATAACCGCGGAGGTCGTCGACGGCGCCAAGGGCGGGATGCGTGTGCCCCCCATGTCGCCGAAGGGCGGCCTGTCGCGCAGCAGCTCGCCTCTGGACAGGGCGACTACGTCCAGTCGACTGCGGGCGCGCCGCGCGCGCGAGGCAAGACAGGGGGAAGACGGGTGACGACTCGACGGCCTGCCGCGGACGTAACGGGCCTCTCAGCACTGCTCGCGTACGGCGCGCTGACGTGTGCAGGCGTAGCCGCGTATGCGGACGAGAAGCACAGGCAGGCTTCTGCGCGCTTCCGCCGGCCGTTGGGAGCGGCACGTGATTCTCTCAGGCAGGCCGGGCGGCCACTGGCCACGAATGCGCTGCCGCGTAGGCGCGAATTGCGCAGTAGCAGGCGAGGCCACAGCGCGCGCCGTGTGCGCGGGCGCCTTGATGATCGCAACTCGCCGCACCGAGACCTCAGACACTGTTGGCGCGGGCGGCTGGGCCCGCGGCGGCTGGCTGTGGCGGTCTCCACGACCCCGATGACACACGTGCCTTCGGCCAGAACTCGCGTCAGCGCCGATGAGCGCCAACCGATACCACCCCGCGAGGCGGCACATGATACGGCACAACGGTTTGCATAGAGGAGAAGAGCGTGTTTCAGTTCTATGTACGGCGTAGGGCTACGGCGATCGCGGCCGGCCTCCTAGCGACGGCCATGCTGCTAGGGTGCGGGAAGAAGGAAGACACTCCGGCGCGGCCCCCGGCCTCTGGGACGCCGCCACCTGCGATGACCCCGGCCGCACCGCCCGCAGCACCCGCGGCGGCCACGGAAGGCACGGCGTCCATCGCCGGCAAGGTCACGTTCACAGGCGCTGCTCCGGTCGTGGCGACCATGGACATGAACGCGGATCCCGTGTGCGCCGGCATGCACACCGGCCCCGTGGGCGGAGGGGATGCCATCGTTGCGGCCGACGGGGGTCTCAAGAACGTCATCGTCTACGTCCAGTCCGGCGCATCAAGCAACTTCAGCGCTCCTGAGGCGGCAGTGGTGTTGGACCAGAAGGGCTGCGTGTTCGAGCCGCACGTCGTCGCCCTACAGGTCGGTCAGACGCTCAAGTTCGTCAACAGTGACACCACGACGCACAACGTCCACACGCTGTCTGACCTGAACAGGGCGTTCAACACGAGCATGCCGATCCCGAACATGGAGATAGAAAAGACGTTCGATGACGTCGAGATCTTCAAAATCAAGTGCGATGTTCACCCGTGGATGTCCAGTTGGGTCGGCGTCTTCGACAACCCGTTCTTCGCCGTCACCGACGCGGACGGCTCTTTCGAGCTCGCCGGGCTGCCTGCGGGCACATATACGGTGGTTGCCGTGCACGAGAAGTACGGTGAGAAGCCAACGGAGGTAACGGTCGGCGACGGCGAGGCGGGGACGGCAGACTTCGCCTACGGCGGATAGGCCGCCTTGATGAGGCGGGGCCGCGAGGCCCTCCGCCTGCCGCCCTGCCGTTCGCACATGCCGACATCTATCGGCCGGTCGAGCCAAGGAGACAGTGGCCACCCTTGTCTTCTGGGTTCGGCAGGCCATCAATCGTGGCCGAGTCTCGCCAACTCGCGCCGCACGATGCCCTCCTCGGTTAGGGAGAGGCACAGGTGTAGGCGCAAGCGCATCCGCCTACCCATCCACGCAGTGCCCCACAGACTGTCCACTCACCAGTGCCGTTGGATATCGCGGCGCCGCGTTCCGGGTGACCCAACACTACTGCAGCATCTCTTGACGAAGCTCCCGCGGAACGTCGCAGTTCTGCATCGACACCGGGATCAGGAATCCGCGGTTCCGCCGCGACTCGAGGGACGAACGCGGGTTCGCCGACACGCACTGCAGCACTTGCGCGGGGACGTAAGGATCTGGCGCGTCAGGTTGCGCGTCGACCCCGCGGCGAGTTGCCGCCTCAATGCACGAGCGCGAGAAGGAGACTTAGCATGCGACGGTTCTACATAGCGGCCCTCATCCTCGTGGTCGCGATCAGCGCTTCGGTCGTCACCACGGGCGCGGTCGATGAGCGTGATGACCGAGGCCTGAACGACGCTGTCGATGCAATCATCAAGGCGTGGATGTCCGGCGATGTCGACACGTTCTGGGAGTACGTCGACCCAACCATGTCGGGTTTCTCATTCCGACAGGATGCGCTGAACACGGTGTCCAAGGACGCATCCCAGGCCATCTGCGACGCGGAATACCAGGTGCGACTCGCCGAGAGAGACCGACGCCTTCAGACCTACGGGGACACCGTGGTTGCCACCGCGTACCTCCATGGATCGATCACGCTTCCCGGCAGCACAGCCATGCGCGGTACGTGGAGGATGAGCAGCGTCTGGGTGTTGCGAGACGCCGGATGGCGGCTCGTGCACTACCACCACTCCCGCCTGGCATCTGATGTCGTCAGCGACGACGCGTAGCAGTTGGTTGGGAGCCCGCTGCCGCGAACACTTTCCACGCCCTGTCCGTCCTGCAGTCACGGTCGGGGCGTTTGCCTCAGCAACTGGGCCGGCCGTGTTGCCTGAAGTGTGGAGGCGCGACACGTCTCTCTGCCCTGCGTTCGTGAAGCCTGTCGTGGAGCGGCAGCCGGCATGATTCGCGGGGCGGGAAGGACGTGTCGCCACGGGCACACGGGATCTGTTGTAGCGGGGCGAGTTCTCTGGATGGGTGGCGGCCGAGCACCGGCTCGGAAGACAGCGCGGCAGAGCTTCGGTAGACCGGTGGGGGTGGGGGCCGGCTCGCGAGTGCGCGCTCCGGCAGTCGCTCAGACACGCAGCACGGCCGGCACGTCCGCGCCGCGAGGTTTGGGGACGACGGTCGTGATGGCCCTGGGACGTCCATCGTCAGCGGGACGGTGGGGCAGGCGATTCTGCGTGAGGCCCTCTCGCATCCGCGCGACCGACGACGCTGTCGATGCGCAGTCGAGACTCCGTGGGCGCGGCGATCAGGCTGTGCACGGGTCCGCGAGCCGCCGGAGTGGGCGTCGTTGCGGGCCTCCTCGCCCACGCAGATCTTCCACGTGGCTGCCCGTCCACCACGAGTTGCTCTGCGTCGTCGGAGACCGTCTGGGTCTGGGCCAATGGCGCTTCCGAAGTCGGTCATCACCCGCAGGACGGCGACGGCGCCTTTGTAGGGCTGGGGCAGCGACATAGGCGGCTTCTTCGCCTTGTGCTGCCCAGTGACCCTCGGGCAGTGCTGCCGATCTGGAGGCACCCGCAATGCTGCAGAGCGACGACGCAGGTGGGCGAATCCCGAATCCGGTTGTGGAGCGACTATCGGTCTACTCCAGGGTCCTCATGGCGATGCTGAGGGACGGGGAGAACATGGCGTCGTCCACCGGACTCGCCGAGCGCACGGGATTCAGCGCCGTGCAGATCAGGCGCGACCTGACGTTCTTGGGGCAGTTGGGTACGCGAGGCATAGGGTACGACATCCGGCCGCTGCACGCGCGACTCGAACAGATCCTCGGCGTAGACGTCGAACGTCGAGTGGCAATCGTTGGCGCGGGCAACCTGGGCTCAGCGCTCACCGGCTATACGGGATTCCGCGAGCACAACTTCCGGATCGTAGCCGCGTTCGACATTGAGCCCGACAGAGTTGGCGTGACCACGCAGGCCGGGGTGGAAATCCACCACCTGGACGACCTGGGCGCCGTCGCAGCCAAGGAGAACGTGGAAATCGCTGTGCTTGCAGTGCCCGTAGCGGGAGCACAGTCGGCGGCGGATGTCGTCGTGAGGGCAGGAATACGGGCGATCCTGAACTTCGCGCCGACAGTGTTGGCTGTGCCTCCCGGCGTTAGACTGCGCAATGTAGATCTCTCTGTGGAGATGGAGGCCCTGTCCTTCTACCTCGCCCAGCGATCCTAGGTACGGCCTGGTGGACCCAGTGGCCTCCTGGTCCCGCAAGAGCGACATCCTCTGCCTGCCTCCGGCAAGGCGCATGGCCGGCTCCCGCGTCTACGAAGTCGCGTGGTACCACGCTCCGTCTCGCTCCGAGGACGGGCCTCCTGGGAGCGGGCCTACACGCGAAGGGGAGCTTCAGCCTCGGCCGCGAGCGTCGGCAGGCCACCGAGCGCGACGTGCACGCGCTCGCCGTGATCCTCGACGAACGGCCGTAGGTCCTCAATGTCCAAGTGCACATAGCGACTGGTCACGGACGTCCCCACGTGGCACAGCAGACGCGCGATCTGCTGCTCGGTCGCCCCATGCCTCGCCAACTGCGACGCGAAGAAGTGCCGGAGGTCGTAGAGCGTTGACCACTCCAGGCCCGGCAACCTGCCGACGACGCTCCGGTAGCTGCGTGACAGATTCTGCATGTCCTTCGGCCGGCCCACGGTTGCTTGGGCAGGGAAGTAGAGCGGCTGCGGGTCGCGCGCAGCAAGAACACACTGCGCGAACGTCGAGAGGGGTATTTCACCCCATCGGCCGCTCTTCATCTTGTCCGGCGGGATTCGGACGATGTCGCCGTCCACCTCGTCCGCGATCAGCAAGCGCACGTTCGATGGGCGCAGTCCAGTCAATCCAATAGTCAAGAACAGCGCGCGCGCGTCGGTGCCGCGAGCGGCATTGAGCACGCGGGCGAAGTCGTCCAGCGTCAGGAACCCCACGCGCCGGTTGTCAACGGTGAGTTGCTTCACGCGGGCGACGGGGTTCGCTGCGAGAACGCCGAGATCAACGGCGTGGTTGAAGGCCTGCTTTAGCTTCTGCGTGAACATGTTGATCGTGCGGGGCGCGTAGTCCAACTCGGCGTAGAACGCCCGCAGACGCTCGACGTGCTGGGGGCCAATGTCGCGCACCCGCAGATGCGCCTCGGTTGCCTCTACGTACCGCACGATGCCACGCACGCTACGTCCCCTGCTATCGTAGGACTTCAGTCGGCGCTGCGTAGGGAGGAACGTTGACGTGAGGAAGTCGGAGAGGCGCGGGTTGTCCGCGGCCGCAGCCATGTCATCAAGCTGCGCGACCAGTTCATTGAAGCGCGCTTCGGCTTGCTCTCGCCCGCGCCCGAGCCTGCGGATGATGCGCTTGCCATCGTCAGGCTCGATGTCCGCGATGTACTCGCCGTTGCGCAGGAATAGGCCCGACGTGCGGCGATGGTTGAGCAGGCGGATGTGTTGACGGGTTCCCGTGGGCTTCCGCATGGGGAGGTACCTCCAGGCTTTCCCAATTCTTTCCCGTTCTACCACGGAACAGCGGGAAAAGGCGAGGAAAGCACGGACAGGAAGTCACGCGAACGCCGACGCGCCATGGCTGCCGATACGCCTGGGTATGCAGTGCTGACGCGGGCCAGAGGGACGTTGGCGGTGGCGCGCCCGGCAGGAATCGAACCTGCGACCCAGTGATTAGAAGTCACTTGCTCTATCCGCTGAGCTACGGGCGCGTGGTGGGTTGCGGCCGACCCGGCCGCGTCTGGAAGGGTAGGCGCCGACGACGAAAGTTGTCAAGACGATCGGGCCGCTGGGGTCACCTTGTAGCGGGCGGTAGGAACGCGCGGTTGATCTTGGCGATATACGTGAACGTCGGATTCACGAACTGGGTCACGCGCGCTTCGAGCACTTGCCCGAGCCACAGGTAAGCGTCCGCCTTCGTGAAGCCGTAGTCCGCCTCCATCCACAGGAGCAGGGCCGACAACGCCTGACGGAACGCGTCCTCCGCGGGGCGGGCCATCGCCACGGTCGCGATGTGCGTCTTGTCCTCGATCCTCGGCCCGAGCATCCCCTTCGGCCGCGGGACGATCTCACACGCCACGCGCACCGTCCCCGACGCCTCGATGCCGCCGGCGCCGCAGATCTCGCCGTCGCCCTGGATCGCGTGCATGTCGCCGATGTGCACCAACGCGCCCTCGACGTTCACGGGCAGCACGACAGTCGCCCCCGTCGTGATTTCCTGGATGTCGAAGTTGCCGCCCCAATCGCCGCCCCACCCGTTGTGATGGCG
>NYZG01000024.1 GCA_002687025.1 Candidatus Poribacteria bacterium | reverse complement strand
CGTCCCATCACCCGGACAGCGGCGCCGCGAGATGCACCGTCGCCATCCACGGCCGGAACTCAGCGCAGTCGGCGCGGGTAAGCGGCGCGGCGACCAGCCCCGTGCGGCGATGCACGGAATACGGCGCGCTGTACATCAGCCCCTCGCCCATCGCGTCCCAGCCGTGACGCAGCGGCCGGCAACGATCGGCGACGAACCGGCCGACGCGGCTGATGGCCATCTCCCACTCGCTTCGCACTGGGCGGTCGCGATAGGCGGCGGGCATCGCCTCGGCCGGGAAGATCGCGTGCAGGCTCGTGCGGCCGCTGAACTTGAGGCGGTAGTGCAAGCCGTAGTCGTCGAAGACACGGAGGCCGCCATACAACTCGGCGAACGAACGACGCCAGTGGTGGTCCAACTCTACGCCGGACTCCCAGCCGATCAGTCGGCGGCCGTCGCCGACGTACGCGCCGCTGACTACCTCGTCGTCACCGGTATCGCAGCCGATCGTGAACCAGGGGTACGGCTCGAACCGGTCGGCATACGGATGCGCGCCCAGGTCTCGCGCATGGTCGGCGACCAGCGCGCGTACGGTGTCGGCGAGCTCTTCCGTGTCGGCAGGGAGCAGCGGCCGCTGCACGTCCGGTCGCCCTCTTCGGCTGCGGACGAAGGTCACGTCACGCACGCGGGTCGCGCGGTAGAGCTCGCGGAGGATGTCGGGACGCAGGTAGTAGTCGCGCACCTCGTCGATGCCGGGTCGAGCGCGGAGGATTGCGTGGTCTGGGTTCGCCACGGGTGACTCCCGGGGAGAGTGGGCGGCGCAGGCCGGACGACCTCGGAGCGCTCGTTGTCAGCGAACGACGCCGCCACGCAAGTGTAGCGCGATCCCTGGACGCGGGAAATCCGTCGCCGGCGGGCGGCATCCGGAATCGTCGGTACGTGGCGGTCGGGCACACGAAAGGGACGAGGCTGACCCCGTCCCCTTCGCTCGTGTTCGTGCTGTCGCGCTCCGCCTAGCGGGCCTTCAGAGAACCCCACTGGGTGGCGAGCTTACCACGCGCGTCGACGGAGACCGCTTCGACGCCGGCCTTCGCCACTGCGTCGTCGGCGCCTTCGACGCCACCCGCGCCGGCGACCGACGACTCGCCGGCGGGCGTGAGAAGCGGCAACTCCCCGCCATCCAGGTAAATCTCCTCGACGATAAACTCGCCGTCGGTGATCTGCAGGTTGTCGAAGTACGAGCGGTAGAGACCCGCGCGATGGCTACCGTCGACGGTGACGGCCACCGAGATCTCGGTGATGGTCACGCCATCGAGCTCGGTGAGCGCGATCGTGCGATGGTACCAGGTGTCGCGCGCAGCCGCTTCCAGGTCGGTACCCGGGCCGGCGGCAACGCCGTTCTGGTCGGCGGCGGCCGTTCCGCTGAGGGCCGTGCCATCGGCGGCGGTCAGCTCAACGCCGGCGTTGAAGGTCGGGTTGCCAGAGGACATGAGGACCTGGTATTCCAGGCTCTGCCCGGCGGCGATGGTGATCTCGCCTTCCCAGACCGCGATGTGCGCCGTCGCGCCGGCATCCGCCGTGGGGAGCGCCGCCTCTAGTACGATCATCTCGCTGCCGGTGGTGTGCTCCCGGATCGCAGGCGTCAGCTCGACGACGGATGTCACGGTGACGGTCAGCTCGTCGGTGGACGTCTCACCCTCGGCGTCGGTGACCGTGAGCGTTACGGTGAACGTGCCGGCGGTGGCGTAGATGTGTGTGGCCGCGGCGCCCTCGGCGGTCGCGCCGTCGCCGAAGTCCCACGCGTAGCTCTCGACGCCCACGTCGTCGGTGGAGGCGGAGCCGTCGACGGCGACTTCCACGCCTGCGTCTACGGCGACATCGTCACCGGCGGCCGCTACAGGCGGTTCGTTGGTCGGCTCGATCACCGCTGCGGTGAGGGTGGCTCCCGCGGTGTTGACGACGATTTCCTGGACCGCCCCGTCGAGGAACTGCGGGTTCTCGAGCTTCACCTGGGTGGCGACGGCGTCGAGCACCTCGAAGGTTATCGAGCCGATCGTGCCGCTGCCCGTGACGGCATCGCCGCCGAACAGGGTCGCGCCGGCGGTGACTGCTTCGTTGAGACCGTCGGCGTCCGGGCCGAAGGGCGCGCCCGCGGCGCCACCAACGTCGATCGTCTGGCCGCCGGAGCCCTTGAGGAAGTCACCGCCGGAGTAGTCGACGAAGCTCAACACGGCGTTGTCATAGACGAAGTCGATCTGCCAGCCGAAGAGGCCCTCGATGTCGACATTGAGTGCGAACGTGATACTCTCCCCGACTGCCGGGATCGCCGCCTCGGCCGGGTCGAGCGACACGTCCTGCGCCGCCGCGGATCCCGCAAGCATCCCGGTCCCAACGGCTAATGCGGCCACGAACGCCGCTGCTTTGAGTCGCATGCTCTTCTCCTACTCGTAATTGACGCGCGCGCCATTCCCGAAACGGATGAAATCGTTAGGGCTCTCGGCTCTCGCCGCCCTGCATCGAACGCAGCGACGCATTGTCGGTTCAGATCGGACGGGCGTCGGCGGCAAGACGTACATGCGGGAGTCGGGACAGCCCTTGTGAAGAGTGTAGCATGGGGCCATCCGACCATCAAGATGCCAAGCCATGTAGGCGCGTGTTTTTGCCCACACAGGGCCTCCTCGATGCCGCCGCCGCTCGCGGTCAGGGCGGCCTGGCGTGAGCCGGGCACACTGGTTTCCGAGCGTGTGTTTCAACGCGGGCCGCGGGGGTTTGGATTACGCGGCGGGAAGGAACGCGTGCGGCGCACGTCACGTTGCCCCTGCGACGGCGCGCGACTTATGCTAGACGGCGCGCTCGCGGATCGAAACGACACGCGACGGGGAGAGGCACACACGGCATGACAACGGCGCGCGGAAGCGCACGCACACTGAAGGTCGGCCTTGTCGGCGCGGGGATGTTCGGCGGGGACGTGCACCTGAGAACGTACGCCGACCTCGCCCGATGCGGCATCGCCCCGTACCTCGGCCGAATCGGCATGGATACGCACGCTCGCGACTTCGGCGACATCGCATTCGAACTCGCGGCGGTCGCCACGCGCTCCGAAGCGAGCGCGGAGCGCGCGGCAGACACTTTCCAGCAGTGGACCGGCGCGCGCCCGGCGCAGTACTTCGGTGACACTCCCTGGAACGACCTGCTTGCCACGCTCCCAGACCTCGACATCCTCGCGGTCGCCACGCCTGACCACCTCCACGCGGCGCCGACGCTCGCGGCGCTCAGGGCGGGCGTGCACGTCGTGCTCGAGAAGCCGATGACGCTCGACATGGCCGAGGCGGACGCGATCATCGAAGCCGCCGACGCCGCCGGGCTCGTCGTCGGGCTCGACATGCACAAGCGCTACGACCCGGACCACCTGTGCATCTTCAAACGACTGATGGACGAGATCGGGGAGCCTCTGTACGGACGCGCCGTGCTAGAGGAGCCTCTCGAAGTATCGACGGAGACCTTCAAGTGGGCCGCGGAAAGCGACCCGTTCAGCTACGTCGGGGTGCATTGGACCGACCTGTTCGTGCACTACATGGCGTCCAAGCCCCGCTCTGTGTACGCGGTGGGCCAGAAGCGGAAGCTCATCGAGGAATACGGCATCGACGCGTACGACGCGGTGCAGGTGAGCGTCGTGTTCGACAACGGGGCGCACGTGCAGTTCAACAACCACTGGATCACGCCGCCCGACTTCGAGGGGCCCGTGAACCAGGAGAGCGAGATCGTCGCCACGCGCGGCAAGGTCGAATCCGACAGTCAGTACCGAGGGCTGCGCTACACCGTCGAGGGCGACGGCACGCGCACATCCAACACGCACTTCACGCGGCAGGTCGCGCGCGAGGACGGCACCGAAGCCCTCACGGGCTACGGGAAGGACAGCCTCGTCGCGTGCGTGCTGGCGGTGATGCGCCGCAAGTTCGCGGGCGAGTCGATGGACGCCCTGAAGGCTACGTATCCCAACGCCGAGGAGGGCCGGCTGTCGGTGGCGATCGTGCAGGCGGCTCGTGAGGTGCGCGACCTGAACTTCCGGTACTTCGCCGAGGGCGTCGGGACGCCGGTAACCGCCGTGCTGAACGATACCGGCATACGCGTCTACGACCCCATCGGCGGAAGCCGGGCCGTCTACGCCCGGCCCATCTAGCCACCCGTCTAGCCGCTCGGGCCGGGACTATCAAGCGACCGATACAGGGGATTCGCGAGATGAGCGACTCGACACTCGACAGCGTCGCGATCCGCCGCGACGGCGAGCCGAACGCGAACGCGACTCGGGCGGCGCTGCACCGCCTCGTGCCGCGAGGACACAAGACATACACGCCCACCCAGCTCGTCGTGCGCAAGGCGGCGGGATGCCGGCTGGAGACCGTGGACGGCGCGCGTCTGCTCGATTTCAGCTCGGGGGTGCTCGTTGCGAATCTCGGTCATGTCCATCCAGAGTTCGAGGCGCGGTACGCGGAGCTCGTCGACGGCGTGCCGCGCAACTGCTACAACGCCCTGTCGCCGCTGGAGCCGGAAGCGGCCGAGCGGCTTGTCGCCAGCCTAGACCGTCCGCAGCTGGATAGGGTGATGTGGGCGGACTCCGGGTCGGCGGGGATCATCAAGGCGATCTGGTCGGCGCAGCACGCGCGGCCCGAGAAGCGCATCATCGTCGCCACGCGGGCGGGGTTTCACGGCAAGAAGGGACTCGCGGGCGACATCACCGGCGAGACGAGCCCGAACCCGAACGTCCGGTTCATCTCCTTCCCGAACGACGAGGTGGACGACGTATCCATGCTGCCCGACGCGGAGTCGCGAGCGTCGGAGCTTGCGGCGCCGTACGTCGCCGAACTGGCCGCGCTGAAGGCCGAGCACGGCGACGACCTGCTGACGCTGGTGACCGAGCCGTACCTCGGCGCCGCGGGATCTTTCCACCCGCCGAAGTGGTATCTCCGTCTGCTCTCTGACTGGTGCGCCGAGAACGACGTGGTGTTCGTGCTCGATGAGGTGCAGTCGTGCCACGGGCGCACGGGCGAGATGTACGCGTACGAACGCTACGGGATCGAGCCGGACATCGTCGTGCTCGGCAAGGGTCTGGGCAACGGCGCGCCGATCGCCGCGACGGTTGGCCGGGCGGAGTTGCTGGACTCGCTGGAATACGGCGAGGCGTCGGACACGTACAGCGGCAATCCCCACGGATGCGCCGCCGTGACGGCCGCGCTGGACGTCTACGAATCGCAGCCGATCGTGGACAACTGCCGCGAGATGTCGCGCCGGATGCAGGAGGGGTTGGCGTCTCTCCGTGACGAGTTCGCGTCGGTCGCGAACGTCCGCGGCGAGGGGCTCGTGTGGGGCGTCGAGATGGCCGCCGTGGGCGACGCGACCGCCGATGAGGTGGCCAACGCCGCCGTGCTCGCGTGCTACCACGAGGGCGTGCACCTTCTCGGCCCTCTCGCCAGGAAGGTGCTGCGCGTCTCGCCTCCGCTGGTCATCACCGGGGAAGAACTGGCCGAGGGGATCGAAGGCATGCGGCGGGCGTTGCGCGCGATCGGCTAGGTCTGACGTGTGACAGGCGCCAGTCGGCGGCCGACAGCGATCGGGCGCCGAGGACGTGAGAGGGCTCTTGGACCCTATCGCTCAGAGGCCCACCGGGCTTCCTCGTTCCCCTGCGAGGCGAAGGGGTCCACGCGTCCACCTGCCAAGGGCGTGGGGCCACGCCGCCAAGCTGCCNACTNCTCGTGACCNCNNNCNGTGGACCCCTGTTTCTTGACCGGCCGCGAGGCTGCGTGCCATACTCGCGAGTGTTCCCTGGACATGAGGAGGTCCCCGCATGGCGTACGGTAGGNTCATCGCGGCTTGCAGCGTCGTTTGCTTCGCGGCCAGCTCAGCGCTTGCGCAGACATCGACGGTGACTGGCCTCTTCGGCGTGACGGTCGCGGCAGACGAGGACGCGGCGCGGAGCATCTACGACTTCACGATGGACGACATCGACGGCGANCCGGTGGAGCTCAAGGANTTCGAGGGCGANGTGCTGCTCGTAGTGAACNCCGCGTCCAGGTGCGGCAACACGCCTCAATACACGGGTCTGGAGGCCATGTACGAGCGCTACAAGGAGCAGGGATTCGCCGTGCTGGCGTTCCCGGCCAACGAATTCGGAGGGCAGGAGCCGGGCACGAACGCGGAGATAAAGGAATTCTGCACGGTCACGGATTACAGCGTCACGTTCCCGATATTCTCCAAGATCGTCGTCAAGGGCGAGGGGCAGCACCCGCTGTACGACTACCTGACGCACAAGCTGCCGGACGAGGAGCTGCACGGCGAGATCGACTGGAACTTCGCGAAGTTCCTCGTGGCGCGGGACGGAACCGTGTTGGCCCGCTACAAGGGCAAAGTGAAGCCGGACGACGAGGAGTTGGTCGAACAACTCGAACAGGCGCTGGCGGCGCCGCGGCCGGAGAAAGCCGAGGACGCCGACGACCCAGACGCGGGGAGCTAAGNACAANCGATGGCAGNCCAGGGCTACAGCGAACTGAATCCGTCACGACGCCTCCTNATGGGNCCCGGNCCNAGCGANGCGCATCCGCGCGTGCTGCGAGCGATGANNACGCCGNTGCTGGGTCACCTCGANCCNGAATTCCTGGCGCTGATGGAGGAGAGCAAGACGCTCCTTCGCTCCGCATTCGGCACCGCCAACGACCTCACGATCCCCGTATCCGCGACCGGCAGCGCGGGGATGGAAGCGGCGTTTGTGAACGTCGTGGAGCCGGGCGACGACGTGGTCGTGTGCGTGAACGGCGTGTTCGGCGAGCGGATGAGCGACATCGTCGGGCGCTGTGGGGGGAACCTGACGCGCGTCGAGGCGGACTGGGGCGCGACCGTCGCCGCCGAGAAGGTCGCGGCCGCGCTGAAGACGGTTGAGAACCCGAAGGTCGTGGCGATCGTNCACGCGGAGACGTCNACNGGCGTCNTGCAGCCNNTGGNNGACATCGCGAAGCTCGCGCGCGAGCACGGNGNCCTGTTCCTCGTGGATGCNGTGACNTCGCTGGCGGGNGCGCCNGTCNACGTGGACGCCACCGGNATCGACGTNTGCTACAGCGGCACGCAGAAGTGCCTGAGNTGCCCGCCGGGACTGNCGCCNATCACCTTCAGCGCGCGCGCNNTGGAAGTNNTCCAGACGCGGAAGACGAAGGTGCAGTCGTGGTATCTCGACATGTCGATGATCGCGAAGTATTGGGGTGAGGAGCGCGTCTACCATCACACGGCTCCCATCTCGATGGTGTACGCGTTCCGCGAGGCGCTTCGGCTGGTCGACGAGGAAGGCCTCGCGGCGCGGTTCGAGCGGCATCGCCTGCACTCGACGGCTCTGGCGGCGGGGCTCGAAGCATTGGGTCTTGGGCTGGGGGCCGAGGAAGGCAACCGGGCGCCGATGCTGACGCTCACCAGCATTCCCGAGGGCGTGGACGACGGAGCGATCCGTCGCCGCCTGCTGGACGAATTCAACCTGGAGATCGGCGGGGGGCTNGGCGTCTTTGCCGGGAAGATGTGGCGCATCGGGCTTATGGGCGAATCGTGCCGTCGGTCGAGCGTGCTGACATGTCTCGACGCCCTCGAGACGTGCCTTCGGGACGAAGGTCAGTCGATCGGCGCGGGCGCGGGAGTCTCCGCCGCCCTCGGGTACTACGCGGCCGCGTAAGGGCCGCTGCGGTCGAGGCCACGCATCGCGACGGAGGCGCCATGCCGGAACCCAGCGCGAGCATTGAGGCGCAGGTCGAGCAGTTCATCCGCTGGCTGCGGACGAAGAAGCTGAAGGTGACGCAGGAGCGTCTGGCGCTCGTGCGTGAGGTGCTCGCNTCCAAAGGTCACTTCGAGGCGGAGGACCTACAGATCCGCCTGCGCGCGCAGGGCCGGCGTGTTTCCAAGCCCACGATCTACCGCACGCTGCCGCTCCTCATCGAGAGCGGCCTGCTTCGCCCGTCTTTCCTCACGGGCGAGCGACAGACGTACTACGAGAACACCCTGGGCGAAGACAAGCACGAGCACCTCATCTGCGTCGCGTGCGGGAGGATCATCGAGTTCACTAGCGACCGGCTGGAGGAGGCGTTGGTGGAGGTCGGCCGCAAGCACGGATTCGTCGCGCAGAAGCGCCGCATCGAGTTGTTCGGGCTGTGCGAGTTCTGCGGATGATCCTGCGCGGCTCTCCGCCGGCGATCGGCGAGGGCGGCCGCGGCCCCTTGCGAGTTGTCGGTGAGCAGGCCCGTCTATCGGTTCAGCCACGGCGCCCGCCGGCCGTGCTCTCGGCCATCCCGCACGCATTGCCACGCGCGGCTGCTGGGGTCGGCCCCGCTCCACGCGAAAGGGCGGCCATGAGCGATTCACGCGAATACGGCGTCGGCATGATCGGCTTCGGCGGCATTGCCCGCGTGCACGCCTACGCGCACGCCAGCCTCCCGTTCCTCTACCGGCCGGCGCCGTTTTCCACCGAATTGCGCGGGGTCTGCACGTCTCGTGGCGAGACCGCGATGGCCGCGATGGGGGAGGGCCATTTTCAGTTCGCCACGACCGACGCATCCGAGCTCATAGCGCGGCCCGACATCGACGTGATCCACGTATGCACGCCGAACGACTCGCACCGCGAGCTGGCCATCGCCGCGCTGGAGGCGGGCAAGCATGTGTACTGCGAGAAGCCCTTGGCCGACGGACTGGATGGCGCGCGCGAGATGCTGGACGTCGCATCTTCCAGCGGACGCACGCATCAGGTCACGTTCCAGTACCGGTTCGTCCCGGCGATTATGCGGGCGAAGCAGCTGGTAGATGAGGGACTCGTTGGCGCCCCGCTGGCGTTCCGATTCTGCTACCTGCACGCTGGGTACACGGACGGTCAGCGGCCCATGAGCTGGCGCCTGGACGCTGACAAGAGCGGCGGCGGCGCGCTGTTCGATCTCGGCTCGCACGCGATCGACCTCGTGCAGCACCTCGTCGGGGACGTCACGCGGGTCTCCGCCGCGCTACCCACGTTCGTGCACGACCGGCCGGTGACGGCCGGGTCCGAGGATCGCGCTCCAGTCCACGTGGACGACCACGCCGTGATGCTGATGGAAACCGATACGGGAGCGGTCGGCACGGTGGAGGCGTCGCGCGTGGCGACCGGCACGACGGACGATCTCACGCTGGAGATCCATGGCACTAACGGGGCGCTGAAGTTCGATCTCATGGACCCGAACTGGCTCCACGTGTACGACGCGCGCGCCGGTGGTTCGCCCATCGGCGGCCGGCGCGGGTATACAAAGGTGCAGACGGTGCAGGAGTACCCGGCGCCCGCTGCCCTCCCGAGCCCGAAGGCGACGGTTGGATGGCTTCGGTTCCACATCGCCAGCCTGCACGCGTTCATGACGAACGTGCACGAGGGCCGCGTGGGCGACCCGTCGTTCGCGGATGGCGCCGCCGTGCAGGCCGTGCTGGAGGCCGCGCAGACGTCGCACCAGACGGGATCGTGGGCGGAAGTACCTGAGATAGCGAGGCCGTTCCCGACATGAGAATACGCAGCGTCTCGGCGAAGTGGCTCCACGTGCCGATCCCTCCCGAGCGGCAGCACGTCAGCGACTTCGGGGTGATCGACTCGTTCGACACGGTGCTCGTGCGCGTCGAGACGGAGTGCGGGCTCGTGGGCCACGGCGAGTCGAAGTCCGCAGTGGGCAGCGTGGGCGTTTACCACGGGCTCGTGGCGACGGTCGAGAAGGAACTTGGGCCGCTGCTGGTTGGCGAAGACCCGCGCGATACCGCCCGCCTGTGGGAAATGATGTACAACGGCTCCCGCGCGCACTACGCCTTCGACGAGGGACGCGTGTTCCCGGTGCTGTCGCGGCGAGGAGTCACCGTGGCGGCGATGAGTGGGATCGACAGCGCGCTGTGGGACATCGCGGGGCGGTCTCTGGATGCGCCCGTGTGGCGACTCCTCGGCGGGAGGTGTCGCGACAGGCTGGAGGCGTACGCGTCGGGCGGATGGGCCGGTGTCAACGGCATCGGCGAGCAGCTGGCGAGCTACGTCGAACGCGGCGATTTCCGCGCGGTGAAGATGCGCGTGGGCATCGCGGACGGGACCGTGGCCAAGTCGGTGGCGCGCGTGAAGGCGGCGCGCGAGGCTTTGGGGCCGGACATCGACATCATGGTCGACGCGCATGGCACGTTCAGCGTCGCCGGCGCCAAGCGCTTCTGCCGGGAGGTCGAGGCCTACAACCTCGCGTGGTTCGAGGAACCCATCACGGCCGACGACAAGCGGGGGTGCGCGGAAGTTCGCGCGTCAACCGACATCCCGATAGCGGCGGGGGAGAGCGAGTTCACGCGGTTCGACTTCCGCGACCTCGCCGACGCGCGGGCCGTCGACATCTTCCAGCCCGACATGGCGATCTGTGGCGGCATCACGGAAGCGATGCGTATCGCGGCCCTGGCGAGCGCGTATCAGATTCGCGTGGCTCCGCACATGTGGGGTGGCGCGCTCATGTTCAGCGCGGGCGTCCAGGTATCCGCGGCGTGTCCGAGCGTGTTCATCCTGGAGTATTCCCTCGGGGCGAATCCGATGCTCCACGACCTGGTGGAGGAGGAGTTCCCCATCGAGAACGGGGAGTTCGTCATCCCGGATCGTCCGGGCCTCGGCGTGACGATCAGCGAGGAGTTCGTGCGACGGTACACGGTCGCATGAGCCCCCGCCACGCGCCAGCGGCGCCGCGCAGCCTATGAAATGGCGCGCGCTCGCGTTCCTGTCGGTGGCGGAGCTGCTGGCAATGGGGCTGTGGTTCTCGGCGTCCGCGGTCATGCCGGCGCTTGCCGAGGAGTGGGCGCTGGACGCGTCGGGTCAGGCGTGGCTGACGATGTCCGTGCAGATCGGTTTCGTGACTGGGGCGTTCGTCAGCGCTCTCTTTACGCTGCCGGATGTCCTGAACGCCCGCCACCTGTTCGCGATCTGCGCCGTCCTCGGCGCGGGATGCAACGCTCTCATCGGCCTCTACGGGAACAGCCTCGGCGTCACGCTCGTCTTGCGCTTCCTCACCGGCGCCTTCCTCGCGGGGGTCTATCCGCCGGGCATGAAGATCATGGCCTCGTGGTTCCGGGAGGGGCGCGGCATGGCGATCGGCCTGCTCGTTGGGGCCCTGACCGTGGGGTCTGCGTCGCCACATCTGCTGAAGACGGTCGGGTCGCTGCCGTGGCGGCATGTGATGCTCGTGTCGTCGGGGGCCGCGGCCGTCGGCGGGGCGATCTGCGCGACACTCGTAGGCGACGGCCCACATCAGGCGAAGTCGGCGCGCTTCAGTTGGACCGCAGTGGGCGCCGCGCTAGGGAACAGAGGCGCGCGGCTGGCGACGTTCGGCTATCTGGGGCACATGTGGGAGCTGTACGCGGTGTGGGCGTGGATTCCCGTCTTCCTCGCGGCGAGCTTCGGCGCCGCGGGCGTGGCGAACGCGGCGACGGTGGCGGCGCTGATGTCGTTCGTGGTCATCGCAAGCGGCGGGGTCGGGAGCGCTCTCGCAGGCGTTGCCGCCGACCGACACGGCCGGACCACCATGACCATCCTGTCGATGTCCGTGAGCGGGGCGTGCTGCGTCGTCATCGGCCTGTTCTACGGCGGCCCGCCGATCGTGGTGGGCGGCATCGCGCTGGTGTGGGGGATGGTGATCGTCGCGGATTCCGCGCAGTTCTCTGCCGCGCTGACCGAGCTCGCGGACGAGGAGTACGTCGGCACGGCGCTTACTATGCAAACGTGCCTCGGGTTCCTGCTCACGATGGCGTCCATCCGCCTGATTCCGGCGGCGTTGGCCTCCGTGGGGTGGCGGTGGGCGTTCGCGCTGCTGGCCCCGGGGCCGGCGTTGGGGATTCTCGCCATGTACCGGTTGCGTCGTTCTCCCATGGCCGCGCGGATCGGCGGAGAGAGCAGGGGCCGATAGCCGCGGCCATCACGGGTAGGGGGCTTCCGACGCACGCGGACGCTGCCCGATCGACGCGTCGGCCATCTCCTGCTCCGGAGGGCTATTCGGTTTTCGGTGTGTATTCGCTGAGAGGGGAGTTCTGTCTATGATCCTGTTGAATAGATGCGACAGGAGACAGGAATCAT
>NYZG01000023.1 GCA_002687025.1 Candidatus Poribacteria bacterium | reverse complement strand
GTGGAGATCCTGATGCGCTACCGGGATATGGAGCGAGCGGAAGGGCTGGGAATCGACCGCATTGTTCCGGGCGGTGGCTGATGCTCGAGTTGAGATGGATGGAACGGATAGATCACCTGAATGGCCGGGGACTGCTTTTCGGCCATGGGAGGCGATGAGCGATGGCGGGACAGAACATCGATATGCCGCGCATGCCCAGGCTTGTGGCGACCAGCATTACAGCCCCACCCGCGTGGGCATTGATCCAGCGGCGTTTGATCGCGCTGATGGAGGAATCGGGCCGGCTGTTCGCGCGGCAGTACTTCGAGCGCGGCGGCGGTACCCTGCTGGCCGAGGACGTCGACGATCTCTACGAGCAGATGTACAACTTTGGCCTGTTCTACGCCATCGGCGCGGCGGATGACCTGCTCGATCTCCACCTCCGCAACTGGAATGCCGTCACCCGCATCAGCGACGACACGATCGATCACCGCACGCGCCACAACGAGCACAAGAAGGTCTTCCGACCCTCCATTCACAACGAGTTCTGGAATTTTGCCCAGGCCATGGAGTGGCACCATCTGAGCGAGGGGAACATGGCCCTCTACGACTTCGGGGTGGCCGATCCCACGGTGTCGGAGAACATGCGGCGGGCACGGCGATTTGCAGCGATGTTTATCGGTGAGGATTCGGAAGCCCCCAACTGGGATCCGGAACATCGGATCCTGCGCTCGCCCTGGCAGTCGAGCCAAGGACCGAAGCTGAACGCCGACGCCGACTTCGCCAACACCATGCTCCTGGGGGGACGCGGTCTCGGTGGGCAGGCCAATTACTACGGCGTGCGCGCCAGTCTTTTCCCATCGTTAAGGATCTGGAGGTGCGGTGGTTCGAAAACCCCGCGCGGCGCCAGCAGATCATCGACCTCTTCGACAAGCTGGTGCTGCAGTGCGACACGCCCAATAGCCTGGCCGTCACCGCGCTGGTGACCAACGCCTATCTCTACAGCGGCGACAATAGCTACAAGCAGTGGGTCCTCGACTACACCGAGGCCTGGATGGAGCGCACCGAGAAAAACGGCGGCATCTGTCCCGACAATGTCGACGCCGAGGGCGTTATTGGCGGGGGGCGCGAGGGCGTGTGGTGGGGTGGCCAGTACGGCTGGAACCACTACCAGGGCTACAATATCATGTCCCACGGCATCAATATCGCGGTCGAATGTGCTCAGCTGCTCACCGGCGACAGCGGCTATCTCGACTTTTTGCGCTCGCAGATCAAATTGCAGATCGACAATGGCAAAAAGCGGGAGGATGGACAGCTCCTGGTGGCGGTGCGCTACGGGCCGGACGGCTGGGACTGGAGCCCGGCGCCGGGTCTGCACATGCACGACGGGCTCGAGATGCGGGGCTACTGGCTGGAGCCCACCCCGCTGCGCGGCCAGGACATTATGCACCTCTATCACGCCTCGATGGCCCGGGAGGACTACCAGCTGATCACCCAGGTGCGCGACGGGGACGTGGAGCGCGATTGGAACGATCTCGGCACGCTGGGTGAGAAGAACTGGGGCAATACGGAATTCGCCCGCTTCCAGTACTACGACGGTCGGAATCCGGGCTGGCCCGAGCAGATCCTCGCAGCCGAGTACCAGCAGGCGCTGGAGACCTACGAGGTGATGCGAGCAGACGAGCGCAGCCATCTTGACATTATTTCCACCAACCGGATCCCGGGCCAGCCGGTACTCACCAAGGGACTGACCCAGGTTGCGCTGGGGGCGCCGCAGTCGGTCTACAATGGCGGTCTGTTGCGCGCTACTGTGCGCTACTTCGACGCAGACCGCGCGCGTCCGGGACTGCCCCCTGATATAGCCGCCCTGGTCGACGCGCTGGGGCCGGAGATGGTCGGCATCCAGTTGGTCAATACCAACCACCACGAGACCCGCCGCCTCATCGTGCAGGCGGGGGCCTTTGGCGAGCATCAGTTCACGGGGCTGAAATACCGCGAGGAAGGCCAGGAGGGAGAGACCGCGGCGGTGGTGGACGGGAAATACTTCTCGGTCGAGTTGCCGCCGTCCACATCCCTCCGCGTCGAGGCCGGCCTGAAGCGCTTTTGCAACGCGCCCGGTTATGCCTTTCCCTGGCACGGCGATAGTCTGCCCGTGCCATTCCCGTGACCGGGAGAAAATGAGCGTGGCAGTAGAGCCAGCGGCGACGCGACCGACGCCTCCTGGCTACGGCATCATCTACAACTGGGACGGCGCGCCGCACGACTACAGCGAGTACCCGCAGTCGCTGGAGCAATTCCTGGACAAGACCTACGCTCCCATCGAGGACACGCAGGTGGGTGCCCTGTGCTGGTGTATGGGCATCCACGAGGCCACCTGGCCTTCCGAGAGGCTGGACGTGGTGGGCGACTCGGTGGGCAGGCGCTACGACTCGGTGAGGACCATGCGACACGTGGAGAGCATCCGCGCCTTCTTCGCAAGAGGCGCGGATCCCTACGGGGCGCTGGTGGCCCGCGGCAGGGAGCTGGGCGTCCAGGTGCTGGCCTCGGTGCGCATGAACGACAACCACTTCTGGGATCTGCGGCCCGCCGACCTGTCGACGGCGAACCAATCCGAGCTCACGGCGTTGCGCAAGGAGCACCCCGAGTGGCTGCTGGGGCTCGAGCAGGCGCCCGGTTGGTGTTCTACTTCGTGGAATATGGCCGTGCCGGAAGTAAGAGAGCATATCCTGCAGCTGGTCGTGGAGGCCTGCCAGCAGGCGGAATGGGACGGGGTCGAGCTGGACTGGCAGCGGCACGCCTTCCACCTGCCCGCCGACGATGCCTATCGGTTGCGCTATACCCTCACCGATCTGATGCGGGCGATCCGCGCCGCCACCGCCGCGATCGCCGCCGAGAGAGGGCGCCCCTTTTATGTTGCGGTACGGGTGGCGACCACCTTCGAGTCCTGCCGGCGCATCGGCTACGACATCGAAGCCTGGGTGCGGGACGGACTCTGCGATATCGTCATCGCCGGCGGCAACTCGGGCACGGATCCGGGGGCGGAGGTGGAGCGTTTCGTCGAGTTGTGCAAACCCGCCGGGGTTTGCTTCTACGGCGGCTTCGACACAGACGGCCGGCAGCAGGCGCGGCGACTGCGTCCGCACCGGTCGTGGCGGGTGGACTGGTTTCGCGGCCTGGCCCACGACTGTCTAGACCGGGGCGCCGACGGGGTGTACGTCTTCAACTGGCACGGCCACCGCGACACCCATCGCCCCCTGCTGACGACCATGGGCTCGCAGGAGACCCTGCGCGGTCTGGACAAGGTCTACACCGCCCTGCACCGCAGCGTCGGGCCCAAGACGGGCGGGAGAGTGGATGCGGAGCGGGATGACCGCATCTACGGCGAGGTGCCCGTGGATCTGCAGCGCACGTTGAGCGGCGACGGACCGACCTTTCACATAACCGTCAGCGATGACGCAATGGCAGACGGAGCTGAGCTGGAGCGGGCTGAGCTGCAGATTGAGGTGGCGCATCTGTCGACGCAGGACGAGGTGGCAGTGACGCTGGATGGTGAAGCCCTGGGCCCGCCGCGGATCCGCGATGCCGCCGCCGAAGATCCGGAGGATCCGTCGGATGTATCGGAAAACGGCTGGCTTATCTGGCCTTTGGAGCAGGTGGCACGCGGCGTGTGCGAAGTCCGCGTCCGCTTGCTCGAGCGAGATCCCCGCATCGGAGTGCCCCTGCGCATCGAACAGGTCGAGATCTATCTGCAGTACAGGCACTGACCATGGCTTCGCGCCCAAGTTCGCCAAGCACGACGCTTCTGGCACGCCATATGTCGGGCAGTTGAGCACGGCTCCCCAGGATGTGCGGGAGTATTTCCTCGCCCTGACGACAGAGGTCGTCGAGCGCTACCGTCCGGTGGCGGTGCGGGTGGCATCACATTCTCTAACTATGGTCTGCTGACGGAAGACCAGTTGAGCAATATCGGACAGGCCGTGCGCGCATCGCGACCGGAACGGACACACTTCAGCAGAGGGAGCAACAGCCATGAAGATACTGATCACAGGGGCCGCCGGCGCCATCGGCACCGTGCTGGCAGAGGGATTGCGGGACCGGCACGAGTTGCGGGGTTTCGACTGCCAGAAGATGCCGGAAATAACCGACGCCATCGTCGGCGATATCGGCGACTTCGACCAAGTGAAGGCCGCCGCCGAGGGTATGGACGCCGTCATCCACCTCGTCAACGTGCCCGGGGGGCAGTGGGAGCACTCGCTGCAGAGCATGATCGGCACCTACAATGTCTTCGATGCGGCACACCAGTGTTCCGTGCGCCGCATCGCCTACGCCAGTCGCGGCGGGATTCTGCCGCAGTCCTTCTATCCGCGCACCCTGCAACGCACGGTGGACATGCTGCCCAAGCCGGACAGCTACTACACGATCTCCAAGGTCTTTGGCGAGAGCATCGCCTACATGTACTCGGCTCGCTTCGACATGGAGGCGGTGTCCATCCGCATCGGCAACTTCAATATCGATCGCGACCAGCCCGAGCATCCCCACCACCTCAGCCACGGCGATTGCGTGCGCGTCTTCGAGCAGGCGATCACCCATCCCGGTGTCGAATTCGAGGTGGTCTTCGGGGTCTCCGACAGCGACTGGCCACTCTACGACCTGGACCACGGCCGCGAGGCGATCGGCTACTACCCCCAGGATCGGTCGCAGGTGGCGGAAGAGGAGCGCAAGTAGCATCGATACAGGCGCGGTCGAGTAGCTTAGAGCCTATACGAGACAGATCTGGACCGCGACGAAATCGGTCTTGCTGCTGGAAATCGTCTACAGGGACTCGAAGAGGGGGAATCGTTGGAGATCTCCGATGTGGCTATCTGGCCTGTTGCGTCCGGCCCCCGCCAGCAGGAGCAGCGCGTCCAGGTGAAAGTGCCTGGCGCATAGCAGGGGAATGGCGATAGGNGGAGCACCTGAATAGTATCTCGGCGAACCCCGTGGCCACGATGAAGCGCTTGCGGTTCCCCAGTCTGCTGCCCAGCACCGGGAGCGGGGCTTTCCCCACTGCTTTANAAAGGAAGTGGAGTGCTTCACGCCGGGCCTGGTGAAGGACGGGGGCATCCGCGACATGAATGCGATCATGGGATATGGATTTATGGTGTTTGCCGGCGGCGCATCCCGTCCGCTCGCGCCCGATCCCTACAGAGAGCTATCGCCTTCTGCGCGGCGAATCTCGAAGGCCGCCGCTGCTTTCCCGAAATTTTCCGGCTTGAAGTACCACACAAAGCCGAGATCGGCGCCGACGAGCAGCTCCCAGGCGCCGTCGCCATCCCAGTCGACNACACCGGGATGAGCGGTGTGGCGCCAGAACTGGAGTGGNTTNCCGGCCGAATCGAAGAGCAACACTTCCGGACGCTTGAAGATCGGTGCCGCATTCGTACCGACGTTGCGACACAGCAGCAGGTAGCTGCTGTTGAACTCACTACCCGGCTGGGGGCCAACACCGAGCACGATGTCGAGCTTGTCGTTGTGGTTCCAGTCCACGACCTGGACCTTGGTGCGGCCGCGCCCGTCGCCGCCCCCCGGGGTGTAGGGGCCGGTGGTCTTGATGGTGCCGCCATCTTCGTAGCGCAGCTTTATGCCGGGTTGCAGATCCGTCAGATCATCGCGCCCCACCCGGAGGTAGAGGGCGAGGTCCAGATCGAGATCCATCGTGACGATGTCCGGGAGCCCGTCGCCGCTGAAGTCGCCCACGCCCGGCTGCACACGCCAGGGCGCCATCAGGGGCTGATCACCGACGTGCAGGCGATGCGGCGGAGCCAGCTCGGGCCGGGTTCTGCTACCCCGATTTGGGTACCAGTCATAGAGCCCGATCATGTCGCCGACGATTAAGTCGAGCAGACCGTCGCCGTCCCAATCGACCAGGGCGGGATTGCTGTAGCCCCCGTCAAATCCATCGTTGGGCCCCTGCGAGCTACCCCAGTGGTAGCCGGCAGCAGGATGGGGCTTGCCGTAGCGCCGAAGCTCCTCGTCGCCGACGCGCACGCGCTCGGGTGCTGCAAAGCGCAGCGGATCGGTCGAGAGCGTCTTGTACCAGAATACGTAGCCTTCGACACTCCCCACGAGCAAGTCCGCCGTGCCCGTGCCGCGCCAATCGCCGGTTGTGATGGTGCTGAAGCTTCCACCGTTTACGTGCGGGTTGCGCTGTTTGATCTTGCGCGGCGTGTCGTAGATCGGCCGGCCCTGGCGATCGCGCCCGTACGAACGGCACCAGCAGACATTGGAGGAGATATCCTGAGCAATCAGATCGAGCCTGCCGCTGGCCTCAATCGAGCCGACACAGATATGCCCGAAATTCGCCGATCTGCTGAACGGTGCGCCGTGCAGGTCGACGAGCTCCTGGATCTGCCCCCATCTGGGGGTCGGCCCGATTTGCAGCAGCGGCAGATGCCACAGCCGGCCACATTCGTCGACTACGAGCAGCCCAGCCGTAGGATCATCCGGGTCAACGGGGCCCAGCCGTCCGCCCGGAACCGGGCCGGGCAGCTCGATTGGACCCGCATAGGTAAACTGTGGCCGTCCAGCCGTACCGGTGTTGCGCAATAGTTGCAGTGAGCGAATGCCCGGCTCACCCTTCCAGCGCCCCAGTTTGTCATAGCGATCGCGCTGGTCCTCCGG
>NYZG01000022.1 GCA_002687025.1 Candidatus Poribacteria bacterium | reverse complement strand
GGACTTCTTGCCGAGTTGGTCCAGAAGCTGTGCTCGCTTCTCGATCGCCATGAGCGCCGCGTCGGTGTCCGAGTGCAACTGGGAGTAGGCGCCATACGTCAGCTGCGCCGCCTCGAGGTCGTTCGATCTCTCCTGCGACATCGCCAGTCGAATCTGCGCCTCTGCTGCCGTCTCACTCGTTGGGTCTGCCTGCACGACGGCTTGGAACGCCGCAGCGGCCAGCGTGTACTCCTCGGCGCCGAAGTGGTGGACGCCGATCGCGTAGCCGGCGGCCAGCCCTTCATCGCTGTCAGGCGCCGCGTCCACGACGGACTGGTACGTCGCCAGGCCCGCGACCGGGTCGCTGAGGTCCGACATCTGTATCTGGGCAATCGCCAACTGTGCCTCGCGGGCGTCGGCAGTGCCGGGCTTCTCCGCCACCGTCTGCTCGTAGGAGGCCAGGGCTTGGTGGAAGTCCCCTGCATCGGCCAGCTTGGCCGCCTGCCCGGCCGCGCCTCCGCAGGCGATCCAACTACTGAGGGCGGCCACCAGCAGGCCGCCGCCGCCGAACTTCGCCGCTACCGGCAAACAGCGCTTCACGGTCAGTCCTCCAGCGATGGGTGCTTGGGCGTCCGTTCCGGCCCGCACGCGGTGGCGCGTGAAGGATAGCATGCGCCCAACAGAGCGACAAACGGCCGCCCGGTTCAGGGTGTGCTCAGAGAGTGTTGGTATCACCGCGATTGTACGCGGGGAGGAGATATGGCAGCGTCCCAGGTCCAGATTAGGGACTGACGCACATTGACGCCGAAGGGCCGCTGCCATGCGCGAATCATACGTCGACGCAATCGCCGACGCCAGCGATATTCTGGTTCAGACCATCCTTGCTGACGAGGAGGGTCTGTGTGGACGCATTCGTCTGTCGGACAGCCTGATTCGCGACCTGTTACGAGAGGTCGGGCGTCTTGTGTTTGCAGCGCTTGTCCTGCACGTGGTGGAACAGGTCACCGCAGACGCGAAAGATCCCGGCATGACGCCGTATCGAAGCCGCGTAATCCGGTATTACAGCCTGTTCGGACCTATCCAGGTGGCGTCTCCCTATCTGTATAACCGTCAGACGCGCCAATCGGCACGCCCAGCGCAGGACGTCCTGGGGATTCGTGACCGCGGTCGCACCATCACGTTGGATCGTGTCCTCAGCGACTTCGGCATTGAGGAGTCATACGGTCAGGCAGCGAAGCGTTTCGAGGAGCATTACGGGTGGTCGGTGGATCGGGGTCTCGTACGCCGAGTGACGCAGGCAGCGGCGGTGGAAGCTCAGGAGTGGGAAGAGGCTCGGTTGACGGCGGAAGAGACCGCGTTTTCCGAAAGCCTCGATACGCGTCCGGGAGTGGACCAGATGTTGGCAGAAATGGATGGCTGTGAGATCCGCACAGGGACGCTGTCTCCCGCCCCAGAGGTCGGTAACACCGACACGCGTAATCTGCCACGACGCCAACGTGAGGAGCGATGGCGGGATGTGCGCATCGGCATGATTCGTCCATTGGACCAAGGGGAAGCCACCTATGTTGGGGGAATGGACTCCTACGAGAAGGTGGGCAGACGGCTGTTCCGCGCGGGCGTGTCCGTAGGACTCTCCTCCCGCACCGAGACGATCTGCATCGCCGATGGGGCCAATGGTCTCATGGAAGAGCTGATGGCGCAGTTCCCCAACGTCATGTTCATCCTGGACCGCCCTCATCTGGTGAAGCACGTGTATGAAACCGCCGAAGCCATGGGTCTGGTCGACGAGACCAGGACACATTGGGCAAAGCATCTGATGGAGCGCATTGATCGCGGTGAAGTAGACCACGTGATCAGAGAAATGCGCGAATATCGGGGTCTGGGACACGATCGCGCGCGCCAGCTGACGGGATACATACGGCGGTTTCGCGATTGTGTGGACTACGATGCCTACCAGGCGCGGGGGTTGCCGATAGGCTCTGGTGAAGTCGAGAGTGCGCATCGGTGGATACCGCAGAAGCGGCTGAAGATCGCTGGCGCGTGCTGGGCCCCCGACAGCATCAACCCAATGCTTGCTCTACGGCTTATACGAGCCAACGACTGCTGGGAAGAGTTCTGGCAGAAGAAGCAAGCTGCATGAACCAACACTCTCTGAGCACACCCTCGCCGCGAGGAGACCTTGCGCGTCTCTGACTGCGATAACGCTGGACAGGTCATCCAGCAGCTGGGAGACGGCGGAGGCGGCCCCGTCGAGGCGCTGCTGCTGGCCGGCATTGTCCACCGTCAGTACCCGGGCGCGCGCGAGCATCGCCCGGGCCGCGTTCGCCTGATCGCTGTATTCCGCAAGGTAGAAGGCGTCGCCGGAAATGACATAGCCGCGGGCGGCCGTCTCCGCAAAGTTGAGGTCGGCCTCCAAGCTGCTGGAGGCCTCCAGGACCTCGTGTGTGTGCGCCGTCCAATCTGCGCTATCGATCAGGTCATTCACCGCGACGAACGCCACGATGCCGATGGCAGCGATGATGGCCAAAGCCACGACATAGCCTGCGATGATCTTTGCGCGCGTCGACATAGCTGCGTTACCTCCACGAATTCCACTGATGCGCCCACCGGCGTCGATGCCTGGCCTCGACTATCAGCACAGCCGGAGCCCGACGGCGACTGCTCCCGTGTGCCGTCGCCGCGATCTGGCGCCGTGTCCACGCGCCACTCTTACCCGTGACATTGTCGGACGCGACAGCGGAGGCCTGCAACGGGCGCCCAGCGGACGGGAGGGACTCAGATCGGCGTCGCCGGCCCCGCCACCGTCCGACCCTCGGGGCCGGCGCGCGGTCGAGCCAGGGCTCGCCTCACGTGATGACGTCGGACCCGAAATACGGCCGCAGCGCCTCCGGGACGCGCACCGTGCCGTCCGCCTGCTGGTAGTTCTCCAACAGCGAGATCACCAGGCGGGGCAGCGCCACGCCCGAGCCGTTCAGTGTGTGGACGAACTCGGGACGCGCCTCGGTGTCCGGGCGATAGCGAATGTTCGCGCGGCGCGCCTGGAAGTCGATGAAGTTGCTCACCGACGACACCTCCAGCCAGCGCTCCTGACCTGCGGCCCATATCTCGACGTCGTACTGCTTGGCGCCCTTGAAGTCGAGATCGCCCGCGCACATCAGAGACACGCGGTACGGGATGCCCAACCGTTGGATGATGGCTTCGGCGTTGGCGAGCAGGCTTTCGTGCTCGTCGTAGGACGTCTCCGCGCTCGTGAACTTCACCATCTCGACCTTGTCGAACTGGTGGACGCGCTGGATGCCGCGCGTGTCGCGTCCTGCGGCGCCCGCCTCGCGTCGGAAGCAGGGCGTGTACGCCGCGTAGCAGATCGGCAGATCGTCGGCGTCGAGGATTTCCTCGGCGTGCAGGTTGGTGACGGGCACCTCCGCTGTGGGGATGAGGAACAGGTCGCGCGTTTCATCCCCGTCGGCGTCGTCTCCGGCTCCCGGCGCGAGGCGGTACATGTCGTCCTCGAACTTCGGAATCTGCCCCGTGCCGATCATCGACTGCCGGTTCACCAACGCGGGCGGCCATATCTCCGTGTACCCGTGTTCGGTGGTGTGGATGTCGAGCATGAACGAGATGAGCGCCCGCTGAAGCCTCGCGCCCTGACCCTTGTATACCGCGAAACCGCGTCCCGAGATCTTCCCGCCTCGCTCGATGTCCAGAATGCCGAGCCCCTCGCCCAGATCCCAGTGCGCCCTGGGCTCGAAGTCGAACTCGGGCCGATCTCCCCAATGCTTGACGATGACGTTGTCGTCTTCGCTCGCGCCGTCCGGGACGCTCTCGTGCGGGATGTTCGGGAGCATTAGGAGGATCGAGTCGATCTGGCCCCGCGCGTCTCGCAGTTGGTCGTCCAGCTCTCGCACCTCTTGCGCGACCTGCTGCATACGGGCGATGACATCGGTGGCTTCCTGCTTCTCCCGCTTGAGGCGCCCGATCTCCCTCGAGACGGTGTTCTGCTCGTTGCGCAGGCCGTCGCGTCGCACCGTGGTCTCGCGCCAGCTCTGATCGAGCTCCAGCAGGCGGTCCACCTCGGTGAGGAGGTCGGGCTGGTGGCGCCGGGTCAGCGCGTTACGGACGGCTTCCGGGTTCTCGCGGACTGTCCGCAGATCGAGCATGAGTCGTGCCTTTGCATGTCGGATGTACGGGTCGGGGCAGGCGCGAGCGTGAGGTCAACTCGCGCAGGCTGCGATGGTCACGTTGAGCGGGCGTCGAGATGGTGGGCGCCAATAGGGCATTGGGCTGGGCCCGACGTGAGCAGAGCAGCGAAAAGAGGGTGGCGGACCCGACGAGACTTGAACTCGCGACCTCCGGCTTGACAGGCCGGCGTTCTAACCAATCTGAACTACGGGTCCGCACGGCGCGGCGTCGATCGCGCTGGAGGTGGCGTGGTGAGCGGAACAGGACTTGAACCTGCGACCTACGGCTTGTAAGGCCGCCGCTCTACCAACTGAGCTACCCGCTCAAACCGCCTCGCCAACGACGACGAATCGCAGAGGAAATCTTAATGTGGCCATCGGGACGTGTCAAGATCAAACGCGCCCGAACGCGCCGGCTGACTCGACCCGGGCGGGTTCTGCTGGCGGCCGCCTCGGTGTCAGGGCGTCCCCGCCCGGCTGGCGCCATGTCCTTCACGGCCTGAGACCCCGGGCGTCCTCCCCCCGCCGATGACGAGGCGCCGGGCAGAACCAGCCGCGATGCGCCGTCTGCAACGACACTCCCGCAGCCTCGGCCGGTGTCGGCACGCGAGTCGCGCCGGAGCAGGCGTCGCGCGAACTACGAGATGTCCACCCGAGCGCGCAGTCCGCTCAGCGCGCGCCACACCCGCTTCTCCGCGGCACGCGGAGGTACGCCCAAAGTCGCCGCGATTTCAGGGTACGTCGCCTCGTCGACGAATCGCATGCGTAGCGTCGAGCGCGGCTCTTCCGGCAGGCGGCCCACCGCCTCCCGCACGACCTCATACGCCATCAGACGTGGCAGTGTGTAGCGCCATCCCCAGGCGCGGTCCGGCGGCCGGTCGCGCTGCGCGCCTGCGGCCGACACATCCTTCCGCCGGGCGTCTCCGCGCAGTCGCGTGTTCGCTCGATTGACCGCGATCCGCGCGATCCACGATGAGAACTGCGACGGAGTGCGGAGTGTATGTAGCCGGCGGAACGCGAGCACGAACGTCTCCTGCGCCTCATCTTCGGCATCGTCGACATCCAGCAGACGTCCCGTGAGGATCGAGAACACCATCGGCCGGTACCTCTCGACAAGCCGCCCGAACGCGGCGCCGTCGCCCGCGAGCGACTGCGCCACCAACTCGGCGTCGGGCAGGTCGCGTGCCGAGGCGGCCGTGCCGCACGCGGTGTCCTTCGGCGGGTGAGGGTTGCTCACTTGCCCACCACCAGACGTCGAGTTTCGCGGTACTTGCCCGCGGACAGCTCGTACACGTAGACACCACTGGCGACGGCTTCTCCGAGCTCGTTCCTCCCGTCCCAGTACGCGGCCGTGCGCCGGTCGCGGTACTCGCCCATCGCGAGCCGCCCGAGTTCCACCGTTCGCACGAGTCCGCCGTCGAGTCCGTACACGCGCACCGTGACGTCCGAGTCCTCGGCGAGTTCGAACGGAATCCACGTCTCGGGGTTGAACGGATTCGGGTAGTTCGCCATCAGCCGGAAGCGGTACGGCTCAATGCGGTAGCCGTACTCGAAGACGGTGTCTACGGGCATCCCGTTGAGTCGCACACGCGACGCTCGGGCCGCGCCGGACACGCTTCCGGGGATGTCTCGTGCCGCCTCGAACGAGAAGTTCAAGACGTCACCCTCGGCGCCCATGGGTCTCCCCGACGCGAATGCTAACGACACTTGCCCACCGTCCACGCGATGCTTCACGAGCGCGTTGTCGCGGCCGCCGCCGACGGACACATCCACGAC
This sequence comes from Candidatus Poribacteria bacterium, assembly GCA_002687025.1. GTDB lineage: Bacteria > Poribacteria > WGA-4E. Next base: position 3,122 of record NYZG01000022.1, on the reverse strand, counting down.
TCGCAGCAGGTTCGGATCGAACTCCAACACCATCGACCCGGCGTAGACATCCTCGCCGGACAGCGACACGTCGATGCGCGCCCCAGGACGCTCAGATGTCGCCGACCCATCCAGCCGATACCCGCCGGCAACGGGCGTACTACGCGGCGCGCCGACCGGCTCCTCGACCGGGAAGATCGTGACGAGTTGCACGCCGTACTGCAGCACAAGAGACGCGTCGATCGCCGCGATGGTGGCATCGCCGTCCACATCGCCTACTGCGAACGCGTCCTCCTGAGACAGCGGCAGGTCGGCCCATGTTGGCGCCGTCTCTTCGATGGGGAAGGTCACGAGGACGGGTTCGGGAAGCGTCGCGTTGACGACGTATTCCAGCAGCCACGACGCGTCATACGGGCTGACTGCCCCGTTGCCCGTGACGTCGCCGTACATGAGGCTGAAAACCGTGAACGAGCCGGCCACGCCAGCCGTCGTGACGGCTCCCTCGTTGAATTCCAGCGCGCCGAAGCCGATGGCGCTCGTGGCGCCGATGGTCGCGGTGGCGTCCACGTCGAACGTCGCGGTGAGTAGCGTTCCCGCGCCGACGGCGGGGTTCGCGAAGTCCCCCGCCAGCCACACGGTGAGTTCGCCCGGCGTGACGACGTTCTGCTCGACGATCCAGCCTTCGGGGATGACATCGCCCGCCGCCGCGGCGATCGTGATCGTGCCCGTGGCGTCGGTCTTGGGCGTCAGGAGCGTGTCGTCGTAGGTCAGCGTGACTTGTATCCCGGTGACGCCGAAGCTCGTCAGGTCCGTCACGTCGATGGGGAACACGGCTGTCCCGCCGCGTTGGCCCTGCACGTCCGGCGCGGTGACGGTCGCGTCGCCGACCACGACGGGCGTAAGGAACGGCGACCAGGCAGGCCACGTGTTTCGGTCCCCGGTCGTGAGCTGCTGGATGCCGCTGCCGTCGGCATCCATGACGAGGATGTGGTTAAGACCGACCCGGGATGAAGTGAACGCGATCTTGCTGCCGTCGGGCGACCACGCGGGGTACAGATCGGCAGCTCCATCCGTTGTCAAGCGCACGACATCTGTCCCGTCAGCGTCCATCGCATAGATGTCGCTATCGCTAGCATCTCGATCCGAATCGAACACGATTCGCGTGCCGTCAGGTGACCATCGGGCCCGCGAGTCGCTTGCGGCGTTGAACGTGAGTTGGAGGACATCGCTGCCGTCCGCGCGCATGACGAATATCTCGCGATCTCCGTCACGCGTCGACTCGAACACGATCTTGGCGCCATCTGGCGACCACCACGGGACGTCTGCGTGCAGGCCGCCCGACACGTTGGTGACGGCGCCACCCGCCGCACTCATCACGAACACCTGATCCGCCCCATCCCGACCGGATACGTACGCGATCTGCGTGCCGTCCGGCGACCACGACGGGTACCTGGCGGAGTGGCCGTTCGCGGTTAGGTTCACGGGACCGAGTCCGTCCGGGTTCATGACCCAGATGTCGTCCCAGCCGGTCTCGTCGGAGCTAAAGGCGATGCGGGCGCCATCTGGGGACCACGCGGGCATTCGTGTGAGCGAGGCGTCGGTGGTCAGGCGGGTCTCCCCGCTGCCATCCGAGGCCATCGAGTAGATTTCGAGCACGTTGGCGCCGTCCCTCTCGGACACGAACGCGATCTTCGTATCCGCCAGCAGGTCGCCGGTCGGAGGCGTCACCGACCCAATGCCGCTCTCCGTGACGACGGTCGTGCCGCCCGCCGCGTTGTGGGAGATCGTCAGGTCGGCCGTCTCCCAGCCAACCACCGTCGGCGTGAACGTCACCGTGACGGCCTGGCTCGCGCCCGCCGCCACGTCGAACGCCACAGGCGACACGGCGAACTGCGCGTTCGACGACGTGATCCCACTCACGGAGAGGACTGCGGCCCCCGTATTCGTGACAGTGAACGTGTCCGAACCATCCGACCCATTGGCGATGACGCCGCTGTCCAAGCTCGCCGGGGACACCTCGGCTACCGGCCCCGACATGAATGGCGACCACGAAGGCTGCCCGCCCTGACTGCTGGCGGTAAGCACCTGTAGGTCGCTACCGTCGGGGAGCGACGTGTATACTCGTTCGACGCCGGACCTGTTCGACTCGAAGATGATGCGCGTGCCATCGGGCGCCCAACTCGGCGAGGTGTCGACGCCCGCATCGTTAGTGATGTTGACAAGGTTCGACCCGTCGGCGCTGATGACGTATACCTCGGGCATCCCCGTGCGGTCGGAATAGAAGGTGATGCGGGATCCGTCTGGAGACCAGGCGGGATGGTAATTCCCGCCAGCCGAATCCGTGAGCTGGGCGATTCCACTCCCGTTGGCGTCCATTACGTAAAGCTGGTCTGAGCCGTTCCGATCTGAGCTGAACGCGATCTTGGAACCATCCGGCGACCAATCCGGCCAGCCAGCATGGAGGCCGCCGGACAGGTTCACGACGTTGGAACCGTCGGCGTCCATCACGAACAGCTGGTTCTCGCCCGCCCTAGTCGACTGGAAGGCGATGCGCGTTCCGTCTGGTGACCACGAGGGAAGCTGGTCGGAGGACGGGTCGTTGGTCAGGTCCGTTGGGCCGGAGCCGTCTGCTCCCATCACGAAGATGTCGAAACTGCCGCCAACGGCCCTATTGGATCCGAAGGTGATGGACTGGCCCTCCGGATGCCATCGTGGTCGCTCGTCGGAACCCGGCTCGTCAGTGAGTCGTGTCTCCCCGCTCCCGTCGGGCGCCATCTTGTAGACTTCGGTGTTGCCGTCCCGTGTCGAGTAGAACGCGATTTCGGTCTGTGTGGCGAGGTCGCCCGTGGGCGGCGTGATGGACCCGATCCCGCTCGCGGTGACGAGCGTCGTACCACCTGCCGCGTTGTGCGAAATCGTCAGGTCGGCCGTTTCCCACCCGACGACCGTCGGGGTGAACGTCACGGTGACCGCCTGATCTGTCCCCGGCGAGACGTCGAACGCCGCTGGCGACGCCGTGAACTGCGCGTCAGACGACGTGATCGCGCCTATGCTTAGAGGCCCTATCAGAAAGAGTATGGTACGGTCCTCCTCGGGGGAGGGCACATGGCAAAGGAACTTGTGACGGATGCTCTGTGGGAGAT